>CAYQCN010000001.1:0-863 GCA_964415975.1 uncultured Candidatus Saccharibacteria bacterium
TTAGCCAGTGCATGTATTTTACCTCTATGAGCTTGACTTCTTTGTTGCGCTGATTGATGACGGCAAAGTCTGGCGCGGTGCGAAGAGTTTCTATCACGCCGCTCTTTTCATCGTAGCTATAGCCATGCTGGACTAGATCTGGAATGACCTTTTCGTAGCCAAACTCTAGCACCGTGAATTCACCAGCCTCTCTGAGCATCTGCGCAAAAACAGTCTCTGCGATTTTCCCCTTTACTAAATTGCGGGCGAACTTTTCATTGCTAGCCATGGTGATCTTGCTTGTGCATAAATTGTAAGCACAATAGCATGCGCAAGCTGTATTTGCCAGCATCTACAGAATTATATAAGTATTAAAGTCGGAATATGGGCAAAACTAAGCTCAATACACCCCAACATCATTAGTCTGAGCGTGCAAGATGTATGGTGGGAGGAGATCCCAGGTGTAACATAGTTGACAGCTATAAGCACAAATTTTATAATATGAATTGCTTTTGAGAAGTGTTCTCAGGAGTGTTTTTTGACAAGACAAGCAAGCATCGAGATGGGGGTCGAATATGTTGGCAGGTCCAATTTACTCGTCCCTCATCTCAGGTCAACGAAGAGAGGCAAATTAACAAAGCAATACAGGTATCCGAAATCATCGAGCAACTCTCACAACCCCTCACTAGGAGGATGACATGGCTAAGGCAATCGCTTACCTGAATCTCGCTTTCATGGCGACATTCGTAGTGCTGCAAATTACATCTCATATGGGTGATGTCTACCCGCTGGTGGTGTACGAAGCTGTCAGCTCAGGGCTGGTCATCAGCCTGGCCCTGCTTTGGTTCGCTTTCATGTTCGACTTCAGGCAAAAACTGCCCTAC
>CAYQCN010000001.1:873-42326 GCA_964415975.1 uncultured Candidatus Saccharibacteria bacterium
TCTCACACTGGCGATGGTGGTAACGGTAGGGGTGTCTGTCATGTCTATGTGGCTTGATGATCGGGGTATCAGCTCAATGCCCAATGTGCTGACGCCATTGGCTGGCTTGGCCACGGGTTTCATGTGTGCGGTCTTCCTTATCGTCAACATCCTACTTGCTGTAGACGAAAATGAGCCGCCCCCGGATTGACACAAGCGGCGGAAGGCAGCCGGTGCCGAGATAGGCGTGGCTGCTCATGCAGCCACCCTTCTTCGTAGTCCAAAGCTTGCTTGTCTGTTCCGCTTCCATAGATATGTATTTATGCTGATTGATTCCTCTTGTTTATCATTTTTATCATTACAAACTACAAACTTTCAGAAAAATTATATTAGCGATGACAACTATAATTTATGAGTTTTTGTACATTCTTCGCAATCTTTATGTCTAGTAGCTCGGCTACCGAGAGCGCTAATAAGCAACAAAAGCAAACTTCAATCGTAGCGATTCTTGGCTATCGCAGGGATAAGAGTGTTGGCCTTCACGGTGCTAGAATTAAATTATGAACGCACAGCAGCTGAATATTTATCTCGACATCGACGGGGTATTGCTCATCAATGAAAAGCATGCGGCTCCATATGCTGATGAGCTGATAGCTTATGTGCTAGATAACTTCCCGGGCTCGGTGCATTGGCTGACGACCCATTGTTGGCAGGGTGAGAATCGGACGTATGAAGTGCTCTCCCCTGTTCTCTCAAGCCAGGTGGCCGATCGGCTACATGAGATCAAGCCGACCGATTGGGGTGAATATAAGACCGATGCTATAGACTTCTCTCGCCCATTTGTCTGGCTGGATGATGATCTATACGATGAAGAACGGACTGAGCTTGCGCGACGTGACACGCTAGATAGTTTCGTACATATAGATCTAGCCAAGGACTCACATCAGCTCAAGAAGGTACTCGATATGCTACAAACTCACTCAGGCAATTAAAGAATAGACACACCCGAAAAAGCCTGCAACGTCGCCCCGAGGGGCCTATATGTCTGCTAGCAATTCTTGCTCGAGGGTGTCGAGGTCTTTGATGATTATGTATTTGCGGGTCATATCAAGTAGCCCGTCCTGCTTGAGCTTGTTGAGTTCGCGGCTAGTGGTCTCACGGGATATGCCGACCCGGCAAGCTAGGTCGGTCTCATAGAGCAGAAGTAGATAGCTGCCGTCTGGTTGACTCTCGCCAAAGCGCTGGCAGGATAGTACGAGCTCAAATATTATGCGTGTCTTAGCAGTGCTAGACATCATGTGCACCATGCGCCTTTGCGCCCCTTCAGCGCCTAGGAATATGCGGCGGAGTAAATCATAAAGCACGTCGTTGTTGGCTTGTATGAAGTCAAGTACATCTTGTGGTGGGGCAACTTTGAGCGCGGTGCTGTTGTGGCTGGCGTAGAAGTAAGTATTGGGGGTGTTATTGATAGCCCAGGCCATCGGAAAGAAGGCTGGTGGCTTGAATATATTTACCACCACCTCTAGGCCTTTGCTAGATATGTCGTATTGCTTGACCTGTCCGCTTAGTAGCAAATAGACACCGCTTGGATCGTCGCCTGCGTAAATGATGATCTCTTTGTCATCATACTCCCTAGTGGGATAAGGCGAGAAAAAATCCCATGTCTTCTGCGCGGCTAAGGCGTCCATGATTAATCCTCTTAGACCTATTATACCCCAGAAATAGCCAAAGAGGGTAGCTCTGCCTTGATGCGCCTATTCGGCTGTGCAGACGTGCGATAGGTTGAAGAAGTCTCGGCCGTCTATGCCATAAGCTTCCGTGCTGATAAGTGTAGAGCCAGGAGTAGTGACGAAATATGCGTGCATGGAGTGTGGGTGGATGTGGGCATCGCTCAAGCTTTGCGTGCCATCGCTGAATTCTAGCTCGATATGCGTGAAGTGGCCGGCTGGGTGGATGAAGTGCCATACATCGTGCTCGCTACTTATGTCGAGGCACTCATCGTGAGGCTTTTGGTTGGCGAAGCTTGTGATAGCGAGCGGTAGTAGATTGGCTTGGTTGAAGCGCAGGCTTCCGCCATCCGGCTCCTCCCAGCTGGCGGAAGTGAATGTGTTGCCAGAATTGGCGGCTTGGTCGGTGAATTGGGCAATGGTAGTACCCGATATGAAGCTGAAGCCTATGGCCGTGATAGCTATGAGCTTGAGGCTCTGGAGCTTCTTGTCCATAGCTGGATGGCGATAGATGGGATGTGGCTTGAGCTGGCGGTATATATTCTTGATCTCTAGGGCTACGAGTATGAGGGCGGGCACCAGTACGAGCATGGTCATGCCGAGTGGAGTCATCACGGCTCCATATATATAGCCGACGTATGGCACAGAGTAGCTCACCCGCCCGACTATCTGGCTGGCGCTCACTTCTCCTCTATCGATGGATTGATTGGCATCACCTTGCGTGATGAAGCCAGCTTCGGTCGTCTCGACGATGCGGTGGGTGATGAACTGGCTAGGATCGCTGGCTTGAGCGTAGGTGATTACCTGGCCGGGTGCTAGTGAGTGTGCATGGGGGTAGCTAGTGTCTATGAGGACAACCGAGCCGGTCGGTATCTCGGGGCTCATCGAGCCAGATGTGACTGTCTTGAGCTGATAATCGCCCAGCAATGAATAGTGCGACGCGGCCAATAACCCCATGAACAATACCGCCAAGCCGATAAGAAGCAGATAGGCGGTATTGCCGATGACTTTGGCGATGGTCTTTTGCCTCTGCTGCATAGCCCGTCCTCTAGTTGCTTTAGCGGCTCCTTTCGAGCCTTGTCACCCGGCCCTTCTTATAGGGGCCGGGCTGCAAGACTAAAAAGCACTCGGTCTGCTAATTAATCCTTAGTTGACACTGCTAGCAGTTACTAGCAAGTCGACTGTGAACTTTTTGTTCTGGTAATCGTTGCCTGCATCTGGGGCTAGGCGCACTTCTACTTCATAGACACCGGCGTAACCTTCTGGCAAGTCAAACTGGTCGCTACCTATTTCGACGTTGCCATCGAGCCAGTCGCGGAGTGTAGTGTCAAAAGATACTATCTCCTGGCCTGTGTTGCCTTCTGTCCAGAGAGTGAATCCCCCATCGCTAGGATCGCCAATCTTGTCAGCTAGAGGGCTTTCTATATCACCTACATCACCTATTTGTACAATTCTCACCTCTAGCACTCTATCAAGTCCAGGGGCGCCACCGTCGCGGACTGGATTGACTAAGTCTACGTCAAAGCTGACCGGACCTGTGCTTCGATTGCCAATCAATATCTGAGCCGATTCTCTGTCGCCTGGTATCATGCCGTGTCCGTCAAAGAAGTTATCTACTGTTGTTGGCCCACCTTTTCCATCAAGCTCTATATCGACATGACCAGATGCAAATACATTGCCCTGATTGGTTTCGGTGTCTGTCCACACCGCTTGCGTTGCGCCAAAGACGAGGACCGAGACCCCGGCTATAGCCACCACGCTAAATAATATTTTCCTCAACCTCTCCATGAAAATCTCCTTCCATAGATTTTAATAGTGACACTTATCACTATAGGCACTATATGCGGAGTCTTCGTTGATATATATCACACAACTCACTGCATGACAGCGGTGCGTTTATCGCGGCAATTATTCGCCTAGTAGGTCGAGTGGTAGTAGTGCGGTTCTGGCTGCTTGTCTTTTTTGGGGTGCATGAGGTTGTCTATGAAGCCGTGCTTGCGGAAGTGGGTCTCGGCGATTACGATGCCGGCTATCACTACTACACCGCCTACGATGTATATCGGTGAGAATGGCTCCCCTAGCACCATGAAGCCGAGCGAGGCCTTGACCAGGGGGTCTAAGTAGCGGAATAGCCCGACATCGCTAGCTTTGAGATTCTTGATGGCATAGTAATACAAGTAGTAAGCGAGTATGGTGGTCATGAATATACCCCAGAGTACGCTCAATGTAGTCTCTGGTGATATGACAAAGAGTTGCGGCAAGCTAGCTTGAAAGTCGATAAATATCAGACTGTAGAGGAAAGTCATAGTTGCCATCAGCCAGACAAGAAAGCGTGGATCAATATCGACTAGCACTTTCTTCGATAGTACTAGTGTAATAGCTGTAAATATAATCACGGCTATAAAGAGTGCATTGCCGAGTAGGCTTACCCCTTCTATCGCAAACCCGACAGTACCCAGTACCACCATCATGGCTCCGGTGAATGCCATCGATAGACCCAGTATCATCTTCTTGGTTATATTCTCTTTTAGGAATAGGCTCGATAAGATCATGATAATCACTGGTGCAGCCAGCATGATAAAGGCGGCTGAAGATATGTTGGTATTGGCATAGCCATTGACTACAAGGCCGTAATTGACCGGCCCAGCTAGCGCACCTACTAGCAGCAAGAGCATCCACTTCTTGAGCGTAAAGCCTCTAGGTGCGTACTTGATAGCCCACGGCAAGAGCAATACAGTAGCTGCAGAAAAGCGTAGGAATATATACAGTATCGGCTCGATCTCTTCTATGGCTACTTTGATAGTAAAGCCGGTAGCACCCCATATCACTGACGCACCTATTATGGCTGAAATGGCTAGTTTTTTGATGTGTTTGTCTTTATCGAATATCACGCTTGGTATTATCATGCAGCTTAAACACGATGGCAAATTGTATTCGCGCTATAGCTAGTCCGCGCATGCTTGCTGTAGCATAGACTTATGCGCCTTATTTGGTAGCGATGTCTTGGTATTAATATGAAAAGTAAAGCTAGCGTAAATTACAAAGCAGTCAGCTCTATACTATTGGTGACGTGGCTTGTGATGCCTGCAATTGTGTCTGTAAGTGGCGCTGTGCTCCAGCCTGCCTTAGTGATGATGGTAGCTTTAGCGCTTTTTAGTTTTTCATTTATCTTAAAGTCCAAGCC
The DNA here is from genome assembly GCA_964415975.1 of uncultured Candidatus Saccharibacteria bacterium. Lineage (GTDB taxonomy): Bacteria > Patescibacteriota > Saccharimonadia > QS-5-54-17 > QS-5-54-17 > CAYQCN01. Next base: position 5,764 of record CAYQCN010000001.1, read on the forward strand.
CAGTAAGCCGACATCGATTGCAGGCAAGATATTGATTATAACCTCCCTGCTCTCAATCATATTGCTGCTGATAAGTGATGGCTTAGCTTTAGCGCCGGTACAGAGCTTGCCGCTATTGCTCGGGCTGGCAAGCGGTATATATCTAGAGCTGATCAGCCCCAATAAGAGATTGCGTAAGTGGATGTTTCTAGCGATAGCTACAAAGATACAGTTTGTATTGGTGGCTTCAATGATAGAGCTTGCTGAGCAGGGCTCTTTGGAGCTGTTTTTCGATTATGGTGTGTTTTGGAGCTTGGTGGTGTTGATGGGTCTGGGCGTACCCTTGCTGGCGCTTGGTAGGCTTGGGCTTTATCGGGTGGCGGTCTGGTCGACAACTCTCGTAGCCATAGTGCTAGTGGGTAGTGTTTTTGCTGTGCAGCCGCCTATGACAGTGGCTGCGCTGGCCGGTCTTGTGCTGCTTTGGCCGGTAGTTACGGAAAGAGTCATCGGACGCTGGATATTCTTTGGCCAAGCTAGCGTAGAATCACAGTAGGTGCTTTAAATAGTACACTTGGTGGTTGCGTGCAATCTCACAGTATTAACGTACAACAATTATTAGAAGCAGCTGGTTGTACTAATTTGCTAGCTTAGTTGGTTTGAATATAGCTTATGACCATCGCTAGTCATTGGCTTTTTCTAATAAATTTTGGCTTATGCTTTGAGCCCACTTATCTATTTCGTTAAAGTCTCTGAAGTCGCCATATTCGGCTTTCACAGCTCGCAATATGCCTCTTTCGGCCAAATTGAGATCAGTTTTGTCGAGCTTGCCGTAAAATACTTTGTGGTCTATTGGGTTTAGCTTGTTGACTAGTTCAACTACGCCTTGGCCGATTGGCTCAACGGCTGAGGATTTATCCGGTTCGCCAGTGGGGCCGCTTGAGAATATCCACAAAGGTTTAGACTCGAGATCTTGTATATTATTGTCTACAAATTGCCTGGCTGCTCTTAGCCAGCTACCGGCATAAACAGCACTCCCTAGGACGATTGCCTCGTACTTAGATATGCCCTTAGTGTCCTCTACGGCTAAAAGTTCGGCTTTTTCGATTTCTTCAGCGAGTACTGCCGCAATAGCTTTAGCTATTTCCTCGGTAGAGCCATGCTTACTGGCGTAAGTTATGAGCACCTTCATTGCCTGGTCACCTCTTTTGCAATATGGGTTTGGTTGATAATCAATGGTTTTTGTTTCGGAGAATATATCTCATTACTTATTTTATCAAAATATCTACATGCTTATCAGTATCAAGCCGATTACTACGATCGGCAGAGCTATTAGTTTGCGGGCTAGATTTTGCTCGTGAAAGTATCGTTGGCCAAAAATTATAGACCAAAGGATCGAAAGTGAGCGTTTCATAGTGATGATTATCGATGCTGGTGCAAAAATATATGCAAAGCTCAAAAGTACGCCGGCTATACCATGGGTTATAGATTGCACTTCTGTGTAGAAGCCACTAAGTAGCTTCCAGGGTCGTTCCTTGCCTACAAAAATTGACATAATTGTAAAGTAGATCAATAACGATGCTGAAACTATAAGTTGCTCTGCAGCAACAGAGTTGTAATAAGTAATATTGTATTTAAACAGACTAGTAGTGGCCACTGCGATGACAGATGCAGTCAGTACCAGCATGCTACCTTTTTTGTCGCTAGGATTGTGCCAAAAAACCGTCATGAGTGCAGCTAGAATTAGAAAAATACCGAATATTTGCGGTAGCGCTATGCTGTAGCCTACTGCCAAATCAACCAGCAAAAGTAGTGGTATCGTCACTAGTTTCAGAAAGCTCACTGTTGAGCGGTTGGCCAACACTATAGATGTGAGGGCGATATGTGCAAGTATAATTTCTAGTATCAGCCTCAACGTAAAAAGCGGCAAAGACCTGATGTCAAAAACGAAGTCAGACAATACTAAGCCCGTTACGCCAAAAAACACCACACTCCAAAATAATGACAGAAAACCAAATGAGTAAACTGTCTCTGAGTGGTTATTTACAGCATTTTTGCCCATACTACTGCTGGTTTCTGAAAGCAGCGTGCCTATCAGCATCAGTATCAAAGCCATGCTTAAGATTTTAGCATGTTATGCGGCTAAAACTGTCGTTCTTGGTCGGTTTTAATATTGGTATTTTTAAATTCGTATCTTGGGAGTAATAATCGCTTTATAAAATTCTTAAAACATATTGACGTATGCAATAAAATAAGTTTTGATTTATGTGTCTACGTGATTTGCGTGGATGTAATTTCAAAACAGAGCGAGGACCCATGCGCTAATTTGCAACAAACAGACTTCCCAAATGAGCAACGCTTCTTGGTTGACCAAGGAGATGGGAGTAGCGATGGATGAGGCTAGTAATCAGGAATTGAAGTACTTGCCACCCATGTCTTCAAGCAATCGCCGCAACCTAAGAACTGCGCTTTGGCATCGGTTGGTTGCCGAAATCCGGCGTCGCAAGCTGCGCAAGCGTATTCGAGACAGCAATGGGGTGAAGGAACGCTGTCGGGCCGACTTTGGGCCTGGATCAAATGGAAATTTGCGGACTGGACGTGAAATTGAAGAAGTCCTCCGTAGCCGCAACAGCCAGTACCAGCCCAGCCTTTTCAAGTCTGCAGCGCACCGAAGCTATTTTAGTAAAAAAGTAAGTCGGCCACGCCTGCACTGATTTTTTCGCGGGGCGGATGGATTTTTGGATGCCAAACATGGCAACTTTTCTATCCGCCCCGCCGAATTGGCTTTATGTTTGCCGCTGATCCTCCTCGCTCTGTTTTTTATCTTGACTTAAGACATCTTTAACTGGCTTAGTCTTTTTGCTTTTTAATATTCATTATATTTTGCATGCGAAAATTATCTTGGTTGTTAAGCCTATTGAGGGCTAACTACTGAAGTCAGTAGTCTATGCTCGTTGCTGAGTTTTCCCGGAATTATTAATTTTGACTCGCAGTCTAAGCAGCTACTGGCTTAAACCAATAAGCCGGTCTGGAATAAAGCTGTTAAAAAAATTACCATTCCTGAAAATGTGTTTAGTGTAGGAAACCAACGGTATATCTTAAATGTCCGTTCGATACTAAATTTATGCCAAGTTGCTACCATCATTAACCCATACAAAATCCCTAGCGCAACAGAAACCAGGCCCAAAAAAGGCCACGCCAACCAAGCCGCTATTGAATACCAAGCCAAGCACACTAGAACCGTGTGCTTGCCTCCTAGCTCCGTAGCGATGGTGCGAATTTGTGCACGACTATCAGCTGTAATATCAGGTACTGCTGAGTAAGCGTGCATAGCCATGCACCAAAAAATTCCGGCTGCCAATGCAGCGATTGGAGGGAAGTTGGCCGCTATAATGCCAAACCCCAATAAGCCTGGCATAATATATAATGCATTACTGACAGAGTCTAGCAATGGGCGTATTTTGAAGCGAAGCGGAGGTACTGAGTAGCCGATGCCAAGTAACCAAAAAAGCAACAACCCCCAAGCCGCTGCCCAAGGCAGAAACCAGACAGCTACAAGCCATGGCACATGCAAAATTGCAATAAAGCGCAATAATTTTGACCGCTCCTCGGGTCTTAAAAGTTGTTCGTAGTCTTGCTTCTTTTTGTTTAGAATATCAGTTTCATAATCGAACATATCGTTTAAGCCATAGATGAGTAGATTGGCTGGCAGCGTAAAATACGCTCCCCAAATTGCAATCTGCAACCACGAATCTATTGTTGTCGAATCAATGGCGGCAACCACTCCTACTGCGTAAGTTCCTGCTAGGTAAACCCAAAAACGTGGACGGCTAATGGCTAGTATCTTTTTTATATTCATGACTATATTATTATAACAATATGCATATTAAATATTTCCTAAGTATTGCTATGGGGCTAATTGTAGCTGCCGGTTTTGTCGCCACTCAGCCCATAGCGTCTAATTTATCAATAGTGTCTGCTTTGAGTATTTTGGCATTTGCTGCACCCTCATTTTATGTAGTGCTGCGATGGCTGGGGTGGAAATATGGCGCATTTGTGCTTATCTGTCTAGGAGTCTACGCATTGCTCATAGAGACGTTTGCTATTATAACTAGCTTCCCATACGGGGAGTTTTCATACGGGCAGCTACTAGACTATAAAATATTAGGTCATACACCCTGGACTGTAGCCTTTGCCTGGACGCCAATTATGCTGTTTGCTTTGAGCTTAAGCCGTTACGCAAAATCCACAATCAGCTACTGGCTGTTGACTATAATTGCTTTGGTTGCTGTTGATTTGGTATTAGACCCAGCCGCAGTTGCGCTGCAGTTTTGGGCCTGGGACAACCCAGGAGCTTACTATGGTGTACCCCTTATCAACTTCATTGGCTGGGTGATAAGCGGCACAATTGCTTTTGGTCTGTTTCAGGCGCTAACAAAATCACGCTCACGCATACCAGCTTCTGCTGTTAATAGCGGTGTTGGTATATTAATTTTTTGGACAACAGTTAATATTGTATCCTTGCAATGGATACCAGCCGGTATTGGACTGGTGTTATGTTTCATAGCAGTTCGATTCCTAATGCGAAATAATTTAATTTATTTAAATAATCGAGGACATGCAGATGGGTAAAACAAGTTCAAGCAAAGAGCATATTGCAATTATTGGTGGCGGCTTTGGGGGGCTTGGAGCTGCTGCACTGTTGTCTAAATCAGGTTATCGAGTGACATTACTAGAGAAAAATGAGCAGCTTGGTGGTCGAGCTAGTGTATTCAGCGCTGATGGTTTTAGGTTTGACATGGGTCCGTCTTGGTACCTGATGCCGGATGTCTTTGAAGAGTTTTTCCAAGCACTCGGAGAAGATATATATGACCACCTAGAGCTAGAGCGCCTGCAGCCATCTTATAGGGTGTTTTTTAAGGATATTGATTTAAAGCCAGTTGATATTTATTCCGACTTTGAACGTGACAAGCAGACATTTGAACGTTTAGAGCCGGGCTCAAGTGATGCTCTAAAATTATATCTTGAAAAAGCCGGCCAGCAGTATGAGGTGACCAAGTCTAATTTCCTATACAAAAACTTTGATAAGGTTCAAGATTTTCTTACCAAAGAAGTTGCTATGGAGGGTCGAAAATTGTCTGTGACAAAAACTATGGATAGGTATGTTTCAAAGTATTTCAAAAATGAAGAAACAAGAAAGCTTATTCAGTACCCACTAGTTTTTCTTGGCTCCTCTCCATACAATACGCCTGCTTTATATAATATTATGAATCATATTGACTATGACATGGGTGTCTATTATCCCAAGGGTGGCATTCACGCCATTGTTGAAGCGCTTGCCAACATAGCAACCACTCATAGCGCAGATTTGCGCACCAATCAATCAGTCACCAAAATCACTACTAGTCAAGGGAAAGTAACAGGAGTAGAGCTAGAAGACGGCACTCATATTTCAGCAGATATTGTAGTATCGAATGCTGATATTGCACATACGGAACAAAAACTAATCTCCCCTTCTGAAAGAATGTATAGCGATCGTTACTTTGAAAGCAGAACGCTTGCCCCGTCGGCGTTTATGATGTACTTGGGCGTGAAAGGTTCTTTAAGCTCTTTGCGTCACCACACATTGATCTTCAGCAAGGACTGGCAGCAATATTTCTCAGAGATTTTTGATAATCCGACACTGCCGACAGACCCTTCTATATACCTTTCCAACCCATCCAAGACCGATGGTACTGTTGCACCTAAAGGTGCAGAAAACTTGGTCATATTAGTGCCAATTGCACCGGGTATGGATATCGATAGCCAGTCATTTAGCGAATATGGTGACAAGTTAATAGAAATTGTTGGCAAAGAGATCGGCGCCCCAGACCTAGCCGAGCGAATAATTTACCGCTCCGACTTTACTACCAATGACTTTTCCCAACGTTACAATGCCCAGGCTGGTACGGCATTAGGCCTTGCACACACCTTACGGCAAACTGCATTACTGAGACCCAAAAATACTCATAAAAAAATTAATAACCTCTATTTTGTTGGCGCAAGCACCAACCCTGGTATAGGTATGCCTATATGCCTTATTAGCGCTGAGTTGCTGACAAAGCAGCTAATCGGAGATAAATCAGCTGGCTCATTGTCAAAATCTACGACCTGGAAAGAAAAATATTTAAGAAATTAAAAGCTACATCTGTTTATCGGGTACAGAGCTCAATCGGTAAAATGGTTTGCAAGCAATATATAAACATTCTAAGCCAAAAAAGATAGACAAATGCCTGAAATTAAATATTCAAGTATGTATCTAAGCTGCCAGGCTATATATATCTGAAAAATTAATGAAGTGGCAGTATTTTGCCCAATGGCAAATTAAATTTGTTGGATACTATAGAGTATTTAGCTAGCAATTTTTGGCTTACATGGTTCTGGCTAGTTGACAATTAAGAACTATGGTTTTGCGCTATTTCTTCTTGGGTGAGCGCTCCCCCGCTTTTGTTTTTGGTGATTCTCTTGAAGGTTTGCTCAGCACCAATGAGACACATTGGCAGCCCGATACCTGGTATAGTGCCTGACCCGACATAATATAGATTTTTTACTTTACGACTTTTGTTTTTTGTGCGAAATATGATGCTTTGGCTCAATAGGTGCGACTCACCACCGAAGGCGTTATACTGCCATGCATTATATTTATTAGCAAATTCATCAGGGCCAAACGTATGCTTACTGACAATTCTTGCAGACAAATCAGGAATGTCCATTTTTTCGCTAAGAGTCGCTATAAGTCGATTGGTAATCTGTTCTAGTCTTGCTTTGTTTAGTCCTACACCTGATGGTATCGGCATAAGAATTGTTAGATTTTCGTGATTTTTAGGAGCGAGATTCGGGTCTGTTTTGTTTGGATTGCAAACATATAATGACGCGTCTTTGGGTATTTTTTTATTGGTGTATATGTCTTCAAAGTTGCCTTGCCAGTCGTCTACAAAGTAAAGATTGTGATGCATCAATTGTGGCAACTCCCCTTTTACACCCAACGATACTAGCAATGCTCCGGGCCCGGGCTGCCTCTTATCCCAATATTTGTCAGGAAAGCTTTGGTATTTCTCTTCGAGCATGCTTGTCTCTGTAAAGGCAAGATCAGCATTAGACACGACTATATCTGCATAATGTTGCTGTTTATTGGTAAGTTCGACGCCTACGGCTTTACCCTGCTCTACGAGTATACGCTGTACTGGAGATTCGTAGTGATAAGTTATGTTGTATTTTTTGCCAAGCTCGCGCATATCGTCCACTAAACTAAGCATTCCTTGGCGGGGATAGTATACACCGCTTTTGTAGTCTAAGTAGCTCATAAGTGTGTAGATAGCTGGCACTTGAAATGGTGATGCACCTAAAAACACCGAATGATATTCAAGTAATTGCTTAAGTCTAATGTCATCGAAATGTTTACCTACATAATCATCTAGTTTTTGGGTGGTCAGTGGCAACATATTGAACGCATTTTTGAAAATAGGCCATTTAACTAAATCGCGAAAGCGCTGAAAATTATTGTACAAAAAATATTTTACAGATAGTTCGTACACTTTAGTGCTACGATCAACAAATGATTCTAGCTTCTTGGCTGCTCCTGGCTCTATAGTCTCAAAGATGTGTTTGTCTTCATCGAGATCACCCATAAGCGTAAGCGGTTCGTACTTTTCAAAGAAAACCTTGTAACCAGGCTGAAACCGCATAAGGTCGAGTCTTGAATAAACTGATTCGTCGAATAGGCCATAGTATTGATCAAATACTTCTGGCATGAGAAACCATGATGGCCCTAGGTCAAACAAAAATTTATCTTGCTTAACTGCAGTTATTCTTCCGCCTGGCTCCTGATTTTTTTCGTAAACATCTACGCTATAACCGGCTTTACCAAGCAGATTAGCCAGCGCCATTCCGCCATACCCTGCACCTATAATAATTACTCTTTTATTGCTCATCTTTGCGTCGTAGCCTTTATAATAAAACTAATTTTTTTAATATTTGGCACTCGAATACGCTCTGATTTTATCTTATCAACATTAGATCTTTCAATCATATTTAACAACTTAGTGTAGTGATAATAACTAGCTCTCACAGCTTTTCGTGCATTTTTAGGTAGTTGATCAATGTGCTGATTGGCTCGATGGAAATCATTTCTTATGTCTTGAATTATTTTGCGCTTGTCCTCCTCGCTGAATGTCATATAATCTACGTCTGGAAAATATATACGGCCTAGCTCTTCATAGTCATTCTTCATATCACGAAGGAAATTTACTTTTTGGTAAGCTGCACCAAGAGCACGTGCACCTTCGCTCAACTGATTGTATTTGCCAGTATCGCCACCCACAAATACTTTCAGGCACATCAACCCAATCACCTCGGCTGAACCATAAATGTAATCATCAAGCTCGGACTTATCTCTATAGACATTTTTGGCCAAGTCAGACCTCATGCTTTCAAAAAATGAATCTACTAGGCCAGCTTCTATATTAAATTTTCGTGCAGTCAGACCAAATGCATGAACCAAAGGATTGTTTGAATATTCTGCATTTAAAGAGTGGCTTACTTCTTTATGGAAATTATCTAGAAGTTTTTTTGCTTCTGGGCCTTTATAGGTGTCGACTACTTCATCAGCTAGACGGACCATGCCATAAATTGCAAATATATGCTTTCTCGTATCTTTATCAAATAGGTAGCTACTCCAAGAGAATGATGTAGAATAGTTTCTTGTGAGCTTCTCTGCTAATTGATAACTGGTTTTGTTGTATATATCCATTTATAAAACTATACTACATCCACAACAAAGTTGGCTTAATGAAGATTTAATTGCTTTATACTTGTTACATTATATCAACTTCATTACTAAATTATTGCAAATTATATCTCGGTACTTCTGTTTAAAAATACTTAGCTTTTCGACAAACATTTCTGATTATTAATAATTTGTCTTGTTGAGTCTAAATTGTCACGTGTTAATATAAATTAATAATTTTAGCAAAAAGCAAAGAGGGAGTTATGTCATCTGTACTGACTAGACAAGAGATCAAGGAGTTGGTTGATATAGAAATACAGGATTTGTTCAAGCAGTACCGACCTGTTGCCGATAAAATTGATCCTGAATATGGAGAGTTGATAGGTTCTATGGCCAATTATATGCAGCGTGGCGGCAAGCGTATTCGTGCTTATCTAACATACCTTGGCTTCCGTGGCTTTGCGTCTGGAAATAATACAGAAATATATAAAATAGCTGCCAGCCAAGAGCTTTTGCATAATTTCTTGCTAATCCACGACGACATCATCGATCGGGACAACTTTCGTTATCATGGACTCAATATAGGCGGCATTTACACTGAAAGGTTCAAAGAGTCGCACTCAAGCAATGAAGCTGAGCACTATGGCAATTCAGTCGCATTATTAGCTGGCGACATCAATCACATATTTATGCACCAGCTGCTACTAGACAGCAAATTTGATGATAGTTATAAAATCAGGGCATTGAAATGGACTGGAGAAAAAACGCTAGAAGTTGCTGGCGGTGAGCTGCTTGATCTGATGGTGTCTGTAGAGAAAGGTCAAGCCCCGAGTGATGATCAGTTATTCAATATTGCTCGTTATAAAACTGCCTCTTACAGCTTTGAGTGTCCGCTTGTGCTTGGCGCTCTTTTGGCGGGTGCTGACGAATCAATTGTCGGAAAATTATCGAGCTTCGCAGTTCCACTTGGTACCGCTTATCAGCTGCAGGATGATCTTATAGGTATGTTCGGCAATACTGAAGATACTGGCAAGCCTGTCGGAAGTGATCTGCATGAAGGTAAACAAACTCTACTCATAAACTACGCCTATGATGCAGCTAATGACGAGCAGCGGGACTTGTTGATAAATTCTGTTGGCGACCCCACTGTTGATGAAAAACGCTTCAATAAGGTACTAAATATTATTGACTCAACAGGTGCAAAAAATAAAGTTGAGCAGCAGATTGAATCTTTAGTAGCTCAAGCAAATGAGTCGCTGCCACATCAGCTCGACACTGATGTAACCAAAACATTACTAGAGCTATCTGAAAAAACACTACAAAGGTCATCATAAACTAGTAGGACTTATATTTTATTTAGGTGTATTGTGAAGTAAAATATTGGCTTACTACTTATACTGATTCATACTTATTTAGTACTTTCAAAAGATTCTATTTCTTTATTAAGTATTCATTAAGGATGCAGATTCAACTCTAAACAAATGCTGATACTCAGAATTTACCGAATCTATTATACGTAGCTCGCTATGTATTACTTTTAATAATGTCATCCTGTCTCGATAGTCGTCGAGGAAATATAATTGTTGCTGCGTTGTCATGTCTAGAACTCGCTCTGGATTAATCCACTCATACTTCTATTTGACTAGATAGTGCTTCAAGCTAGACCACTTGTAGGTTGGGTATGTTTCAGGATTAAGGTGTATATGACGGGTAGTGTGAGTAAGATAAGTATGGTTGGTAATTTCGCGACTTTAAATATACCCTGGTGTGCATATCAATGATTTTTATTGCCAAGATTGCGATAAAATGAGCATGAAGCAATCACAAACCCCATAAAACCTGTTATGGCAGCCGGATCATTTTCTTGGCGCATCAACAATTGAAGTTGAATGCCCGTTACACAATAATCAACATTAAGGTTTAATTAATTGCTCAAAATCAAAGTTAAATATGTTAAGGACTGCGATAGATTTTGCTTTAGCCATAATGTTCTTGTAAATTAAACCTAAACAAAGGCCATCAAAGTCAGTTTTAAATATTAAATTTACTAACCAGGAAAATATTAAAGAATTTTGAGACAGTATTAAATAATGAAAAAGTTTTCAACCATACTTTTATTGATTAGTCTATTTTTGCCCTTGAAAGTCATCGCTGCTCAGCCTGATATTTCATCTGAAGATAAACAACAGATTGAAAATAAATTAGACAGCCTGGTACAAGCACTTAATGAAGGTGATGAGCAAAAAATATCTGTTTTGATATCTCCTGATGAGCAGGAGTTATTATCGGATATAAAAGAAGGAGTAACAAGTTTAACTGCGTATGAGCTTGACTACAGCTCTTTTGATGATAATGCTGAAGTTATAAGTCAAGGCCAGGTAGAAGTAAAAGCAAGATTTGCCGCCTCTGGTTTAGGCTGGAACATAAATGGCTTATCAACGTTTTTTGTTTTCGAAGAGTCCGACAGTCAATGGCTTATTGTCGATACAGACTTTCACGAAAAGCTAGGAGCAGATTATGTTTTTGATTTATTAATACGAGTGTTGATTTTTGTTGGCCCGATATTTATTCTGTTGAGCGCTTTTTGGCTTTGGATGCTGATTGATTGTGTCAAAAGAGATTTTGACGATAAAGTGTTATGGATAATTTTACTTATTTTTCTAAGTTATCTTGCTGCAGTTTTGTACTATTTCATTATTAAACGAAAAAATGTTCATAGCCAAAGCTCTTAAGCTCAATAAGCACTATATAGTCGCCGTATTGGCTCTGACATTACTTGCTAGCTGGGGGCTTTCGACAGTTGCTAGCGACTTCGATATGCCGGGCAATGAATTCGTTACAAGTTATGAATATGAAATATCTTCATTTGAGCCAGATGACCCTTCTGTGATGTGCGCAATGATCTTCAGCTATGAAGGCAAAGGCTTTCCATATACGACGAGTGCAGAGATAGAGACTTCAAGTTGCACAGGTAAAAGCGTCTTATACCCTCTTGGGCATGCGTTCAATGCTGCTTTAGTGTTTGTAATTCTCTATTCGGTTTTTGTGATGGCCAATCTAGCTATTTCTAAAAGAAAAGATAGCTGAATGCCTACATGTTAGGTTTTTTTGACTATTTTGAAATGTAAGCCGAATCGTCTACTTTATATTAATATAAGTTAATGTTTTCAATATAAGAATGAGTATTTTACTCAATCTTAGATGATTTTTGTAGATTATGCCTCGTACAAAGAAGTCGAATATTATTCACAGATAGGCTGGTACCACCCTTTGAATACGGCAGGTCATGATCAAAGTGTAGATTGTCTTTCGAACTACACAAAACGCATTTGCCCTGGTCTCTTTTCCAAACTTCTTTCTTGATATCAGTAGGTATTACGCGAGTTTGAGACACTTTTATATCGCCGGGCTCAATATTTATATCTTGGTCTTCTGCGAGTTCCATGATGAAGCGGAATACATTTCGTTTGCCATCATTAACAACATTGTAATCAACAAGATTAAAGACGCCTTTAAGCGACCATACTCCGGCAAGAATTTTTTCATAAACCTTAACTAATTCGGGTTGCCTCTTCCCCGTCTTATATGCCTCAATTGCTTTTATGAAGAGTCCGTTTTGGGTTAGCTTGCCGGAAGGTAGCTGGCTTGGTTGATCTTCTTGTTTTGGGTTATGCTCATATGAACTTTTTGGTATATCGTGACCTTCATACTCTATTGTCAATCCATCATCATGTATTCGATCATTGTATGGCGCATTAGAACGTTGAGACATCAACACTACGGAGTAACCAGGTTTTAATCGGTAGTTCATACCTCGTTGCAGGGTTTGAACACCCTCTAAATCGCACATCTCGCGATATGAAAGAACATCATCTCTGAATAGTTGATTGCTGGTCATTCTTATAGCCTAATTTATATTTACATGTTTGTTGGATTGATTGTAGCAAAATTTATAGTCAAATAGGTCAAGAACCACTGGACAGATGAGCTCACTATTTACAATTCAATAGAAGCAGATGTTAATACTAGTCATGGCTGGGGTGACAGGATGACGCCTTCGGCTATTCCGCTGCGGTTAGTGCTCGGAATAAGATTCCTGCGCGCTAACCTTGCTTGCGAACCTCTTTTGCTTAGCAAAAGGGCGGTTCGAATCAACTAGCTACCGCTAGTCAACGAAAATCAAAACCACCCTAAAAGGTGGCATTAATTTTCATGGCTGGGGGTGGCAGGATGACGTTCGCTTTGCTCACTATTCCGCTGCGGATGATTCTCGAAACAAGTTTCTGCGAGTCATCCTTGCTTGCGAACCTCTTTTGCTTTGCAAAAGGACGGTTCGAATCTTGAGCTACGCTCAATCATGAAAAGAAAAACACCCCTATCGGGGCATATTTCTTTTCATGGCTGGGGTGGCAGGATAATGCAAGCGATACGCATTCATAGTGCTCGAAACTAGGAAGTTTCTGTGCGCTATTCATTGGCGCCCGAACCTGCACTTCGTGCTGCGGTTCGAATCCCGACCGCTCCGCGGTCAATAAAATATTCCAGCCCAACTTCGTTGGACTAAAATATTTTATGGCTGGGGTGGCAGGATTCGAACCTGCGCATCACGGTACCAAAAACCGTTGCCTTACCGCTTGGCTACACCCCATCAGCTATTATTTTACAAGGAGACTGCTTTTTAATCGACTGTCGTCGATACGATACCCCTGCGTCAAATACTTGATGCTTCGTAATCTGATTGCATATTACTCCGCTCACGTATTTGGTTCAGGGCAGGCAAAACCATTGCCTTACCGCTTGGCTGCACCCCCATTGGTTATGCACTTTAAAGAGCACAGTTATTGTATCAAATTGGACTTGGACTCGCCAATCTGCTTGACCGGGGTTGGTATAAAGACCATACTATTAGACAATGAAAAAACTAAGCGATTTGATGAAAGTCACTATAGATATCAGCAATAAGACGATAATTCGCGTGCTGTCTATAACATTACTGTTCGTGATCGCCGTGATGTTGGTGGTAGAGGTTGCACAGGCATTACTATTGATATTCACCGCCTTTTTCTTGGCTGTTGCTTTGAGTCCAGCGGTAAACTATCTAGCCAATCATATGCCATGGAAGAGTCGTGGGCTGGCTACGGCCTCGGTATTTATAGTGGTGATAGGCTTAATATCTGTGCTCGCTGCCTCACTGGTGCCGCCTATTATAAGGCAGACTGACCAGTTGATCGATCAAGTTCCTCAATATATTGATCAGCTTACAGAGACAGATGGCCCGCTAGCTGGCTTCATTGAGCGGTATGATCTAGATGAAAGAGGTGATGAGCTGTTTGACGAAGTGGTAGAAGGGGTGACCGGTGCCGGAGAGCCAATTGCTAACTTTGTGACTAGAGTATCGACCAGCGTGGTGTCTGTGTTGACGGTTTTGGTTTTGACATTCTTCATGCTTATAGAGGGCCCAAGATGGGTGCGGCGCTTCTGGAGTGTACAGAATGGGCCTAATGTTGAAAGACGCAAACGTCTAGCGCAAAAAATGTATAGAGTGGTGACGGGTTTTGTGAATGGTCAGCTATTGATAGCAACAATTAATGCATTGGCGATAGCCATCATATTGCTTATAATGGGCATTCCTTTTGCTCTATCTCTAGCAGCGATAGTAGGTATATTGGGCTTAATACCGATAATTGGCGCCACCTTGGGTGCGGTAATCGTGGTAGTGGCTGGACTGTTTGACTCGGTGCTGACTGCTGTAATACTGGCTATCTACTTTATCGTGTATCAGCAAATCGAGAACAATGTCATCCAGCCAGCGATTCAGTCCAAGTCGCTAGGCATGTCGCCATTATTGATATTGATATCGGTTCTTATAGGGTTGAATCTAGCTGGAATTTTGGGCGGTTTAGTGGGCATACCAGTGGCAGGCTCAATACAAGTATTGATATTAGATATCATTGAGCACCGCAAAACAGATAGCGAATAATAGCTTATGAAGATGACTGTGGACGTCACTTCGGCCCAAATAGTGAGGTTTTGGCTGTATGTTTTTATAGGCGTAAGTGTGATATTACTTGCGGTATATGGGAGTAGCGCATTGGCTTCTTTGTCGATTGCTTTGTTTATAGGAGTAGCAGTCGGTGCAGCAGTCAACTTTTTTGTACCCTATATGCCTTTCAAGAGTCGCAAACTTGCGGCTACCAGTGTATTCTTGCTGATCGCTGCTATGGTGTCTTTGATAGTATCTTTACTCATACCGCTAATAACCACCCAGGCCAGAGAGCTGATAGCTAAGCTACCGGAGTTAGTGGCTAGCTTTGAGGCTGGAGATGGAGCGCTAGCTGCTATATTTGCTCAGTTTAATGTGATTGAATCTTTAGAAACACTGCTTATAAATGTCGTTACTGGCTTACTGTATTCTGGCGAGGCTACACAGCTGATTATTCGGTCAGTATTTAGTAATGCGATCAATACGATACTGACATTGATCATCGGCTTCTTGCTAGCTATTGATGGGCCGGTGATAGCCAAAAAGATGGAGCTTTTATTAAGTGATAATTTGCGCCCACACATACAAGAGCTAGCCGGGCGCATGTACAAGGCAGTGTCAGGTTTTGTTGGGGGTCAGCTGATTATTACAAGTATAGCTGCGACATTAACTTACTTGCTACTTTTGGCTTTTGATATACCCTCCCCACTATCTTTAGCTGCCGCTATCTGGCTGACCGGCTTGATACCCTTGGTCGGCAACACTCTCGGTGCGGTACTAGTGATACTAGTAGCGCTTTCACAGTCATTTGGTGTAGCGATATTTTTGACGATTTATTATATTGTCTACCAGCAAGTCGAGAACAATGTATTTGAGCCTCTGATTCAGGCGCACACAGTCCACCTGACGCCATTGATTGTGTTGGTGTCTGCCGTAATTGGTATACATCTGGCCGGTTTTGCTGGGGCTCTGCTAGCGATACCGGCGGGTGCGTGCGTGCGAATCTTGGTGACTTATATGCTAGAGCAACGTGCGCTAGCTGATGCTGACATGGCTACATCTTAGCCTGCTAAGCTTGGTGGCAAAGACCTAATCTATAGCCGGCTCCATATCTGTCCGGATGGGGTGTCGCGCACATCAAGACCCTGCTTGCCTATCTGCGCTCTTAGCTCGTCTGCAGACTGCCAGTCTTGGGCCTCTCTTGCCGACTGTCTTTTGTCGAGTAGCTCTTTTTGCCCCGGGGTAATGTCGTCTGATCGTAGCAAGTTAAGGCCTAGTACTCTATCTATTAACTGTAGATAATCTATGAAATCCTGCTCTTGGTCTAGCGTGACTAGGTGTTTGCTTATAAATGATGTGTCGGAGTTGAGGCTAGCTATAGCTTGAGGAGTATTAATGTCGTTTAGCATGCTATCTATGAACGATTGTTTGCGGTCATGGAAGTCGATATCGCTTGCGCCGGGTTGATTGGGTACGAGCTGCCATCTCAAGTCGGCCATAGCTCTAAGCTCCCGCAATCTATTATGGGCGGCATCGAGCGACTTAAGTGTGAAGTTGATAGATGATCTGTAGTGGGATTGCAGTATCAGCAATCTCAAAGCCATTGGGTCATAGCCCATGTTAAGTATTTCTTCGATAGTATAAAAGTTGCCAAGACTCTTAGACATCTTCTCATCGTCAATTGTTAAGAAGCCGGTATGCGTCCAGTAGCTGACGAAAGGCTTCTGGCCAGAAGCGGCTTCCATCTGGGTAATCTCAGCCTCATGGTGTGGGAATATAAGGTCGACTGCACCGCCATGTATATCGTATTGGGGGCCAAAGTGAGCCTCTGTGATGGCTGTATCCTCGATGTGCCAGCCGGGTCGTCCATCACCAAATGGCGCTGGCCAAGTAGGCTCGTTGCCTTTGGAGAATTTCCAGAGGCAAAAATCATTCCAACCTCGTTTTTTATCACTGTGGTCGATGCGGGACTGAGCATCGTCTGCTTTGAGCTCTTGCCTGCCGGATAGTTTGCCATATTCCTTGAATGTATCTATTTCAAAGTAGATACCATCACCTTCTATAGTGTAGGCATGGCCGCTATCGATAAGAGTCTTTACTTGAGATATGATCTCATCGATATAATCGGTAGCTTTGGCAAACTTATCTACAGAAGATATGTTTAGACTTTCCATGTCTCGGTGGTAGTATGCCTCATATTCTTGGGCTAGTTCTTGCCAGTGTCGATTTTGCTTGGACGCGCGCGCAATGATTTTATCGTCAATATCAGTGATGTTTTGCAGATAGGTCAGTTTGTATCCGGCTTCGCGTATGGTTCTTGCCAGTACATCCATCTGTATGTATGTCTTGGCGTGGCCAATGTGCGAATAGTCATAGACTGTCGGACCGCAGACAAACATATCTACCTGGCCCTCATTGCGAGGAGTGAAGTCTTCTGTTTGCCTAGAGAGCGTATTGTAGAGCTTAAGCTGACTGTTCATCTATGAGCTCGCTAAGTTTTGGCACTATCTGCTCGATTACTCCTTCATGGTCAACATCAAAGAATCGGCAGCTGGCGGCTCTATCGTGGCCGCCGCCACCAAAATATTCTGCAGTTTTACGAGCTATGTCTATGTTGGCTCGCATGGAAGCGTTGCTATAGCCGCTACGTTCAGTGATTGTTACAGATACATCTACTCCTTTTAGCATACGTAGCTCTTGTTTCATACGTTCAACAATTAACTGGTCTTCGCCCAATGACTCGTATTCTTCTTGCGTGAAATATGTAATAGCAATTCTGTCGTCTTTGAAAAATTGAACCCGACTGAGCGCGGCTGCTTTGAGGGGTAGGTCTGCTGGTGTGATACTGCTAGATTGTTCTATGTTGTATCTAAGCAACTCTAAGTCAGCCCCTTGCTCTACTAGATATCCCATGGCAGCGAATGTATCGGCAGATACTTTTTTAGTAGCTAGATTTACAGTGTCGGCTTTAATGGCTGATGCTAGTGCGTATGCGCCATCAGCGTCTATCTCCCAACCGAAGTGTTGCACCAATTCTGCTACTTGCTGACCGCTTGCACCTGCTTGGTCGTCTATCATTAATCTGATGTTGTCTCCGTCTAATTGACCAGTAGTTGAGGCATGGTGGTCTAAACAGAATAAGGGGCGGTTAGTTATGGTGCCTTTATGATCGGCCCAGGTACGTTCGAGTTGATTGATTGTAGAACTGTCTACTAGGATGGCTATATCATAGCTATTTGGCATATCAGCCGTGACTCTGTCCCATCCGGGCATGTGCCGCAAATATGTCGGCACCTCATCATAAGCAAACAGTGTCACTTTCTTACCTAGTTTAGTTAGGGCTGCTTCTAAGCCTAAGCTTGAGCCTAGACTGTCGGCATCGATGCGCTCTGCCTGTAAGACCATAATGTGCTGAGCTTCATCGACTGCGGTTTTAAGATTATCTAGCTGTTGTACGGTATAGTTCATAGAGATTGCCTTCCTTCTAGTGCCCGAGATAAGGTTACATCATCTGCGTATTCTAGATCACTTCCCATTGGAAGTCCACGCGCCAAGCGAGTTATTGATAGATCGGGAAACATACGCCTAATATAGTGAGCTGTCGCTTCGCCCTCTACGCTAGGGTTTGTAGCGAGTATTATTTCGTTGATGTTGCCTTCTTCTACTCTTTGCTTGAGAGTGTGCAGCTTTATCTGGTCTGGACCTATGCCATCGACTGGCGAGATAATACCGCCCAAGACATGGTACCTGCCCTTGAAGGCACTGGTACGTTCTAGGGCTATTACGTCTAATGCGTCTTCGACTACTGCCAGTGTTGTTTCGTCGCGATCGCTGTCTAGGCAGACTGAACAAGTGTCATCCTGGCTTAGGTGGTGACAATAGCGACATTCTGTAATGTTGCCGTGTAGCTGACTAATAGCTGTCGAGAGGTTTTCGGCTTGAGACTGGCCGCGCTGCAATATGTGCATAGCTAGCCTCTCGGCCGTCCTGGGGCCTATGCCTGGTAGTTTTTGTAATGACTGGATTAGGTCATTTAGAGCAGGTGGCATCAATAAAAAACTACATTCCCGGTATATTCATACCGCCGGTAGCATCCTTCATTTTATCGGCAGCTACTTGCTGTGATTTGGTGATGGCTTGGGTGATGGCCGATTCTAGCCATTTTTCTAGCTTCTGGTGGTCATCTGCCTTGTCTGGGTCGATGGTGACTTTCTTGACTTTTTGCTCGCCTGTAATTTGAATCTTTACTGCTCCATCTCCAGCTTCGACTTCGACTACTTCTTTCGATAGCTCTTTTTGTATCTTCTTAAGCTTCATTAATTGTTTA
This sequence comes from uncultured Candidatus Saccharibacteria bacterium, assembly GCA_964415975.1. Classification (GTDB taxonomy): domain Bacteria; phylum Patescibacteriota; class Saccharimonadia; order QS-5-54-17; family QS-5-54-17; genus CAYQCN01. Next base: position 24,814 of record CAYQCN010000001.1, read on the forward strand.
GGGTTCATGATTGCTCCTTTTTAGTCCTGTACTATTGTAACAAATTTAACTTACTAACCTACTCTGGTGTTGCAGTGAAAAGATAAAATACTGTCTGACTTGATATGAGGTTAGAGTCGATAGCTTCAGTCTCAAATCTATCATTAAACTGACCTTTAAGTGTAAAAGTCATATCTATGACGTAGTCGACTTCCTCAAAGTCATTAACGTCTACATCGTCAACGTTTATCAGTACGGCATCATCGTCTATGAGGAATTCATAAAGAGGTTGGTCATCCGCTTCTATGACTACAGCTCCCTCGCCCTCACTAGCGTTGACATAGTTGGCGGCCATTGTAGCCTCTTCGTTGAATTCGGTTATTACTTCAGGTGTGTTAGCCCAGGCTACAAAATAATGTTGAAAATTGTAGTATGAGCTCAAGGCGAGTGCGCTAACGATTATAAATGCGCCGAATTGTTTGGCTATGACATTACGAGGGAATATAGTATGCCATCTTGTTATCAACTCGCTCATACCGACTGCGGCCAATATAGCCATAAATGGCAAGGCTATTATCGATGAAACCGGATCAGGAGTATTGGAGCTAAATATTGCAGGTAACAACATGATTGGCAGTAATACAATCAGAAGTGTGTAGCGAATCTGTTTGCGGTCACGTACTGCTATGAGAATTCCAAATATAAGCAATATGCCTACCACAGCATCGAGATGAGGCAACATTGGTGCATTATAAGCAGGTTCGGGGCTGCCACTAAAATGAAACATGCCTAAAGTGGCAACTGCAGCTGTAAGTAATTGCATCGGCTCAAGCAGCAAGTCATATAAACCGACAAACTCCGACCATACCTCCTGTAGAGGCCCGGTAGTACCTGATACCAACATATAGAGCATGAGTGGCAGTTTGGCTATTATCGCACTCAAAATTACAATAATTATAGGCTGAATGTAGTGACGCACCTGGTGACGATATGCACGATAAAAGACTGCTAAAACTACGATATAAGTGAGAGCAACTAGCCATAACGGCAAGTTTGTATAGGCAAATAGTCCAAGCGACACCCCGACTGCTAGGTACCATTTTGATTTATTGGTATCGATAGCCTTAGTCCACAGCCAAAGATGCAAAGGTATTAGTAGTAATAAAATAGTCGCAGGTTCGGCAAGCCGTGTAATATGCAGGCCCCAGGCAGAAACTGCCATAAATAGGCTGCTTAATAGTGCCACCCTTTCACTGAACCAGTGTTTTGTCAATATATAAACCATCGCTACACTGCCGACGCCAATTATTGCAGGAAGTAGTCTGAGGCTAAACGGAATCTGGTCAAATACCAATTGCAATAGAGCTTGCATGTAAATAAACAGGTCAGTACTGCCGCCTTCAGCTAGCACTTCTCTGGCTTTGTTGCCTAGTTCAGCCTCACTAGTTAGCAGGCCCGGCGGAATAACGTGAAGTTGCCATAGTCTTAGAGATATTGCTAAGGCTAAAATCAGTCCTATCCACACCAAGCTTCGGTGATGCGCCAGCCAGTCAGCCAGTCTGTTGATTGCTCGATTAAGCATTATTTATCTGTGTGTTTTTTGTCAGTCTGACGGAATTGAGTCTTGTCCTCGTGGAAGAATAGCTCAACTTGGCCGATTGGACCGTTGCGGTGTTTTTTAATAAATAAATCCGTGATGTGCTGTCGATCAGTGTCGGGGTTGTAGTAATCTTCACGGTACAAAAACAGCACCACGTCGGCATCTTGCTCAATCGATCCGGACTCCCTAAGGTCAGCAAGTTGTGGTATCTGCGGGTTGCGTTGTTCGACAGTTCTAGACAGCTGACTCAGAGCTAGAACTGGTACATTTAGCTCGCGAGCCAAACCTTTTAGACCCCGAGATATTTCTGATACCTCTTGTACTCGATTGTCACTGTATTTGCCTTGCCCGCTCATTAACTGAAGATAGTCGATGATAACTAAACCAAGTCCGTGCTCGTTTTGTATACGTCGGGCCTTGGTACGTAGCTCTAGTACATTTGACATGGGTGTGTCGTCTATAAATATTGGAGCTTCAGATAAAGTACCCATGGCATTACCTATCTTGGTAAAATCTTCATCATCCAAGTTGCCGGTTCTGAGCTTCCATGAGTCAATACCGGCTTCTGAGCTAAGCAGACGATTGACCAGCTGCTCCTGGCTCATCTCAAGCGAAAACACTCCCACTGGTATACCTTCGCTAGCCGCAACATGATGGGCTACATTTAATGCGAATGATGACTTACCCATAGCTGGTCTAGCAGCAAGGATTAATAGGTCGGAATTTTGTAAACCGGCCAGTAGATTGTCTAGATCGGAAAAACCACTTGGGACTCCGCGTAGGCTATTTTTGTCTTTGTGTAGTTCTTCTATCTGGTCGAAACTTTCGTTTAAAACATCACTAATGGCTCGAAATCCGTCTGTAGTTTTGTGTTCTGATACGCCGTAAAGCAACTGTTCGGCTTTATCTAAAAGCTCATCAGTGTTGTCACTGTCACTAAAGCCTAGCTCTGTAATATTTTGGGCCGCATCTATCAATCGTCGCATGGTGGCTTTTTGAGCCACAATCTCTGCATAGTGATATACGTGTGCGGCGCTTGGAACCGAGTTGGACAACTCTGTTAAGTAGCTTGCTCCCCCAACTTCCTCTAGCTGCTGGGAGTTTTCTAGTTTGTCGGTGAGAGTAAGGACATCGATCGGTTTGCGCTGCTCATATAGTTTTACCATCGATTCAAAAATAAGATTATGCCGTTGTTCATAAAAGTCACCACTCCTGACAGCATCGGCCACCTTAGTGATGGCGTCTTTATCTAGCAGTATACTGCCAAGCAAGCTACTCTCGGCTTGGATATTTTGTGGTGGCAACTTGGCTACATCTTCAGCCATGGACTACCTCTCCGCCTAAAATATCTAAAACCTGGCTTTTAGCTTCTTCTGCATCTAATTCTGGGTTGTCTTGAGTAATAATTTCTTCCTTCCTAGCTGGCTTCGTATTGTCTGTAGACGATGACTTGGCTACTTCGACCTTCAAACTCATCTTACGATCCGTTAGTTCGTCAAGTACTTTCAGTAAAGTCTCTTGTGTAGATTTGTCTTGTAGTCGTCGATAATGGAACTGAAAATTTGAAGTCAGTATACACTCTGAACCTTGTATTTCAACCGAGGCATTGCGAAGTAAACCATAAAGTGAGGCGTTTTGATTTTTGATATGGCTGAGAGCCTCGAGCCATATAGTTTCACTATCTTCAGTCTTCATGTCTACCTTGGGTTTAGGCTGTTTTTTAGGATTATCAATTTTGGCCTTCTTTTCCTTTTTGGCCTCTTTTTGCGTTCTTGAATTAGGCTCTATACGATCCTTAAATTTATGTTTTGGCTTTGTAGCTGCAGTGGAGTCGGTGGAGTAAGAAGCTTTCAAAAGAGCCGCCTCTAAAGTAGCTTCAGGATCAAGTGTGTTGATCGGCACTGTAGTTAGAATATTTAGAAGGTTGCGGCCAAAATACACATCTGTAGAGTCGTTATCTATATTGGTACGCACATAATCTCTTGAGACATCTATGAGCTGCTTTAGTAAGTGCCTGGCCGACACGCCACTATCTAGAAGATTGTCGTAGTGCTCTAGCATTTGCTGTGGTTTGTGCTTTAGTATTGCTTGGTGCAGGTTGACTATTTCTTCATGGTGAGGCATACCTATCATTGCCCTGACTCCAAATGAGTCTATAGTTTCTCCGTCAATACCTTGCAGCTGATCCAAAATGCTTAGACTGTCTCTGACACTACCCTCACCGAGTTTAGCCACTAGATCTAGAGCATCTTCGTCTATGTCGATTTTTTCTGCTTCGGCTATAGTCCTTAAGTGTTGTTTTAGCTCATCTTTGGGGACTAACTTGAATGGGAAATGCTGGGTTCTAGATATAATTGTTTGGGGTAATTTGTGGGGTTCGGTGGTTGCAAGTACGAATATTACATGCGAGGGTGGCTCCTCGAGCGTCTTTAGCAAAGCATTGAAGGCGGCCCCACTGAGCATGTGTATCTCATCTATAATGTAAACCTTGTAGTCATGATAATTGGGAGCGATGTGGACCTTCTCGCGAAGATCACGAATTTCATCTACACCATTGTTGCTAGCGGCATCGATCTCAATGATGTCTATGTTGCCAACTTCATTGGCTTCGATACGATTTACTTTGCGGGCTAATATACGAGCTGCACTGGTTTTGCCTGTACCCCTAGGTCCTGTAAATAGGTAAGCGTGCGCTATTCTGTCTGATTCTATCGCCCCATGCAGAGCCTGGGTAATATGCTGCTGCCCGATTAGTTCACCGAAGTCATTGCTACGATACTTGCGGTATAAAACAGTATGCGTTGACACGCTATTTAACCTCCCTTGCTAAAGTCTATTATGCAAAAAATGTTGCATAATTTCTAGCTGCGTTGCAGTTTTTGAATATTTAAAACGTTCTTAAGATGTGATTGCAGCTTCTATTGCCGCCCATTCTGCGTTTTCTTCCTCCGGAATTACCGCGGTTACTTGGTCGCCGGCCTGAGCTTTGAAATAAGTCACACTAGCTAAAAGCACTCTGTAGTCGGTATCATCCACACTAACATAGTACTGTCCGCCTTTTTGCTCGACGGTACCAATAACTTTTTTGCGCGGAACAGGCCCTATCTGCTTGTATATAAAGCTTCCATCATCAGCAATGGTAAGCTTTAGTATGTCACCTTGAACTAATTTTGACTTTGACGCGTAATTAGCTGGCACTGGATATGTCTTACCATCAGGACCTATCATGTTTTGCCCGTCAAAGACACCCTCTATCACTTTGCCAACCTGCTCGCTAGTCTCGGCGGCTACAGAAGATGCTTCTTCGTCACCAACCATGCTTATCAACAGCTCTTTAGCAGCAGCTACATTTGTCTCTGCCTCGTCTAATAGCGATCTTAGTCTTTTTAATTGTTTGTCTGCGATTTCTGCCATGTTTGTGTCCTGTGCTCTTAAATAAAAACGTAAACTAAAGCTCCCTATAGCTTTATTACCTCACACTGTAACAACTCTATTGTACAAAAGTCAAAAATTGTATACAACCCCAATCTTAACCCACCTGAACACATTATTTTTGTATTCAGGTGGGAGCTAGCTTAATTATAGATGCTATTTAGTTGTAAAACTACTCTAGCTCTACTGTCGCACCAGCTTCCTCGAGTTTAGACTTTGCGTCTTCGGCCTCTTCTTTGCTCGCCTTTTCCTTCAAGGTCTTAGGCGCATCTTCGACCAGTGCCTTGCTTTCAGCTAGGCCTTCACCAGTTACCTCGCGAACGACTTTGATGACATTTATCTTGCTCGAACCGGCATCTTTTAGTATCACATCAAATTCGGTCTTCTCTTCGGCAGCTGCTTCTTCACCACCGCCTGCAGCTGGAGCTGCTGCGACTGCTGGTGCTGCTGCTGATACTCCAAATCTATCTTCGAGAACTTTCACTAGTTCACTCAAATCTAGAGTAGACATCTCTTCAATTTCTTTAACAATCTTCTCAAATTTTTTAGGCACTTCGACCTCTTCGGTTGTTGTTTCCTCTTTGGTCTCTTCTGCCTTCTTCTCTTCTGCCATTGCAATCTCCTTTCTTAGAAATTATTTATTAGCAATTCCATCAAGCACAGTAACCAAACCGCGCACATTACCTTGCAAGACAGTCACAAAGCCACTTAATGGTGCTGCGATTGTCCCGACAAGCTGAGCAGTCAGCTGCTCTCTTGATGGTAGGTTTGCTAGGCGCTTGACGTCCTCGGCCTCATATACATTGCCGCTATCATCGATAGCCATTAGTGGCTCGACGACTCCATGTTTTTTGCCGAAATCCACTATGGCCTTGGCAGGCATGACAGCGTCTTCATTACTATAAGCGATAGCTATCGGACCATCGAGTTGCGATATATCGCAACTATCGAAAGCTTCAGCTGCTGCCCTTTTAAGCATGGCGTTCTTTACAACCCTAAAGCCGCCATTTTGACTCTTGGTGGTGTCTCTCAGTTCTTGTGCTTGTGGCACTGTCAACTGTGAATATGACGCTAGCACTGTAAGTTGAGACTGAGAAAGTATATCTTTTAGACGAGTAACCTGCTCTTCTTTTGCTGCTCTGGTTATTGCCATATAGTCCTCACTTTTAATATTAAAAAAGCCCTGGTATCGACCACGACCAAAGACACTTTCATTTTGAATATGTCTACCTCGGTAGCTAATTAAGCCGATAAGGCTGCTACTGTCTTTGGCGTACCTAATTAAACTATAATATAATAAATCAATAAGTGTCAATTACTTACTATGTTATTTAGCTTGCAATAAGACAGAAAGGCCATATGGAAGGAAGAAGCAACACAGGCAGTACAGAAAATATATCAGAGCTTAAGTCAAGAATTGCTCAGCTTGAGAATGAAATGTCACGCTTACAGGCCGAGAATGAGCAATTAAAACGAGATGCGTATTACGATAAATTGACAGGATTATACAACAGAGCAATGTTTGGCAAGTTGTTGGATCAGGAATGGTCAGAAATCGAAAGAGAAGAAGTAGACACAGGAGAGGCTGTGCCGTTCAGTCTGCTGTATATGGATTTGGATGATTTTAAAGCTGTTAACGACAACTATGGACATCCTGCTGGAGATGATGTGCTAAGAAGTATAGGCCAAGCTATAGATGGGCAAACAAGACAGAGTGATTTTGCCTGCCGAATTGGCGGCGATGAGTTTGTTATGGCTTTACCTAGCACAAGCGCCGATGGTGCATTGGAAGTCGCAAATAAACTGCTGGGCTCCTTTAGCGAGCTTGATTTGGATTTTGGACATCAGATTCCCAAGCCAGGACTAAGCATTGGCATCGGTACTCATAAACATGGCGAGAAGCCTGACAAGCTACTTTCTGAGGCAGATACTGCCTTGCTGTCAGCTAAAAAGGCTGGCAAGGGTGGGATTGTTCATTTTGATGCAATCAAAGATCTATAATGTTGACAAACGTTAATAAATAAGGTAAATTCCAGCCCATGAACGCAGCTTCATTTCAAAGCCACAAATTTACACTGTCAGCAATTGTGCAACTGTTAGTGCTGATTATCAGGCGTTGTGATATGGGCTGAAGCCGTTTAATAACAAGACAAAAGATAAAATCGGACTTCAGCAAAAGTAAGTCCGATTTTTATTTTAGAGTTGCGGGTAGCAGTACAAGCTATTACCCGGAGCTCTAAGAATTAGAAAGCTCCCCTGAAGGTAATTATCTTTCAGGACCTTGACAGACTACGAGAGGATGATGGATATGGCCATCGATATGCAAACTCGTGAAGCACTCGCGGTGCGACACAAGATCGACCCAAAGCAGGTCACGAGTACGCAGGCGCGTGCGCTGCTAGCTCGGGAGCGTATTCCCGATTTCTGCCGCAAGCTGGTAGGCAATCTCGATGCAGGGGGTGTACTGACAGAGCGTGACGTCATGCTGCTGTACAACGAGTACAGGCAATACTTCTCTGGGAAGCGGCCATTTCGTTGCAGCCCTGATCTGGTATCTGCTGTACACGGGTGGAACCAAGAGGCTGCACTGTCGTACTTGCTTTACCTCAGCGAACCGACCAATGTAAACCGCCGCAAGGTTCACGAGATGCTTGTTGAGCTTTGTGCGATGAGCTGTCGCTCCTAAGCAGAGGTCTACATCTGCTCTCCCGAGCACATCCAGTGATCAAAAGCTATATGTGGGCAATCCTCACGTGTAGCCTAGCTACAAACATCGATATTTGTTCATGAGCGATCCTCTGAACAATGAAATCGATGTTGCTCCGGGGTGGTCGGGTGCGAAAGTACGGTGTACGCTTACGTATGAAAGATCCATACGTCACACCGACCGACCACCCCGACCAAACTGGGCGTACTGTGCCATAGCTTAAACAGCTCTATCCCTACTCTCGTAGTCTTATTTTTTACCTTGTATTGTATATTGTCTTTTAATTATCAACTACGCCCTAGAATTTCATCTACATTGTTTGGGTTCGGTCGATTGATGTTGGGCAACATGGGGCTCAAATAAGGATCATCGCGAAGCTGATCAAGCATCTCATAGACTGCATTTCGATAGCCATAATCGCCGCCGAGAGAAATGCGCAAGCTGGCTAGGTAGTTCATTTGTGTCACCGGTCCGCTGATGTGCATCTTCATTTGATGCCCTAGTGGCAACAAATTGATAATGGCGCCGGCAGAATCAGGTACAGTACGTTTTAATTCATCATACAGAGAATAGATTTGCTCATAGTGGGCTTGGATATCTGCACTCCATTCGTCTTTAAATGCTTCTAGATATTCTGCATTGTGCAGTTGGAAATTCTGATTGAAACCGGCATAGACGATGGCGTCTAGGTTGTGTCCTTCAAGCGCTGGCACCAGTCTGCCTGCTGCTCGATGACGATTCAAATCACGCAGGTATGCTTGTGCTGTTTCAAGTACAAACAGTGAGCCACGAACATCGCCAGGATTCCTCATCAAATCATGGTGCATATGATCTTGCAGCATGATACGCCCCATTTCTGCCCGTGAGTCATCATCAAGACTAGACAGATACCGAAGGGCTGCGCGTTCATCTAGCTGCGGGTGTAAAGTCGTGATATAGCTTAAAGCCAGCTGTTCTCCATAGCTGGAAAAGTCAGTGATTTCCAAAAGTTTTACTTTTGTAGGCTCCTCATCCCTCGTTTCAACCTGTGCCAGCTCATCGAAACGCTGATCAGACTCTAAGAAAGCTGCTAGTTCACCTAAGTTGTTGGCAAGAGTGTCTTTGCCCTCGCTGTATTTAGTCAGGGCACTTAGCTCGGCTTGCAAGTCTTGAGCTTCATCGTAGTCTTTCAGGCGAAGTAATGTATGCAGCTGATCTCCAAGCTCTTCGTGTTGAACATCGCCGCTACTCCGCAGCTGTGAGATCATATCTACCCAGCTACGAGTCGAGGAGAGCATGGTCATTGATGTCTGCGCTCCAATCGGCAACCAGAAACGGCTAACGTCTAACGTTCTGGCTGTGACAGTGCTGTTTGGCACTTTGGTTTCAGGGTCAGTATTAGCATGCAAATATTCACGAAGCGCTTCCTCAAGTTTCGGCGTCCATTTATGATACATTTGAGTACTGTTCTCTTGCACCGCTTCCCACTGTCTACTCAAGCTTTCCATTTGCAACTGATCCATATATTCACTGTCGACAAACTTCTCAAGTGGCGCTACGCCGAGATTATCCAACTCGACATACCGTGTCGACAGCTCTTGCCCGCCTCCGACACTAGTATGATTAAACATCCAAAAAGCTTGATGCATCGGGATGCGATTCATAAATATCATTGCTGGCGACATATCAGCAACCGATGCATGGCCATAACTGACAAAGACTTTAGCCAGTTTTTCGCTCGCATTTTGCGCCTGGTAGACCTGCCTATATATATCTGGGTATGAGTCAGCACTTCGTGAAGTTCTTGCACCCACCCATGCCATAAGTGTATGTACATCAACATTATCATTAAATTCAGCCAGCGTGGTCTGCACTTGGCTTTCATGGTCTGTCAGAGTGAACAGACGAACGCCAGTATCATCAGTTTCGGTCCGCTCCAATTCATAGTGCTCGGGCAATTTTGGCTTTTGCTCAGGAGTGTTTTGTGTCTCGCTCATACTGACCTCTCTTGATTATTAATTAATGGCTCTATAACTTGCCAAATTAGATCGTTGATCTCCTCTTTAGTCATTACTTGCTCGCCATCCATGCACTCTATTAGTGTGTATTGGTCAGGAAACAGTTCACATAATTGAAAGTAAACTTCTTCAGAGCGTTTGAGATGATCCTGGCTCGCCTCGTGTATATCCATGCTTTTACCGTTGAGATAATCACGATCTTCTTTATCTTCGATTAACTTGGATGCTACAGCAGCCGGGATATGTAAAACGATATTTCTATCAGGCCTAGGGATACCCAATATAGTGAATTCATACTCATCGAGCCATGCGAAATATTTAGCACGCTCTTCGCTGTCTGAAATCTTACCTCCCTGATGGGCCATATTAGAGCCAACGTAGCGATTAGCAATTACCAGTTTGCCGGCTTCGAGTTCAGATTGAATATTGCTAGAAGCTGCAAATCTATCCAGCGCAAAAAAGGTGGATGCCCTGTACGGTCCCACCTCTTCTTCAGAACCAAATTCACCATTTAAATACTGCTCCACAAAATAAGCCGAAGTCTCTCCATATTGTGGAAAGTCAAATTCCGCAACTTCACACCCATGACTTGATGCCCGGCTTAGTAGTATTTCATGCTGAGTACCTTTGCCGGTTCCGTCAATGCCATCTATCACCACAAAAGCTCCGGAGCTTTCGAAACTATAAGTGTCACTCGAATTGGACAATGTCATTATTTTGCTCCTCGTATTTTATAATCTTCGTCAATTGTCAGCGGGCGCGGCTTTTGGACTTCATCATTGTAAGCTTTAGGAAGCATCATGTCCGGTCGCCAATTTCGAATTTCATCTTCAAGAGATTTTTGGTTATGGTAGTATTTGCCTTTATCGGCATAATTGGAAGATGTCTGACCAGTATGAATGAAGACAATCTGAGCTATCCTCATGCCTACCGGTAGTGGAATAATCTCTGAATTATCATTTTGGATTTCCATTGTCCAACGACTTTTATAGCCAGGATCGCCCCATCCGGCATCTTTACACACAACCACACCATTGCGACCGGTAGTAGAGCGAGCTTGCATCTGGGTAGTACCCGGAGGATTGATACCTATAAATTCATGGGTGTGAGCTAGTATTCGTTCGTTTGGGTTAAGCAATATAATCGGATGATCTGGCGCTATATTTGAGAATGGCTTTAATCCACGTTTAGCCACCAGCTCTTCGTGTGGTGTGGCTTGCTTGGCTTCGTACTCAAAGTAGCGAAGGACATCTTCAGGGTCAAACGGATTGTATACCGGTTTGTTCTGAATGCGATCGGTTGTAAAAAAATACTCACCCAGTCGCACATCATAGCTACTGCCACTGAGATTTTCTTCTTCAAAAGGAAATATTCGAATGTGCCCCTCTGAGAGTGCATGTTTGATTTCCATGTCGCTATAGACACCAGATCCAATAAATTCAGATGGATCATAATCGGCATTGACTTCAGCATAACGCGACACTTCCTCGCCGAGTCCATGCATTTTTAGTAACGATTCTCTATTCTCAAAACTCTCCATACTAACTACCGTTTACTAGATAGAGTATGGCACCATTAATGGCCTATCAGCAAGCATAAATTCGATGCTATATACTATGTGTGTGAAACAACCAAGTAGTCTATAAAGCTATGAAGAAAGTGAAGATACATCTAACTTTACAGCTGGACTCATAGTGGCATTCAGTGAGACTTTTTGGATGTAGGCGCCTTTTAGGGAACTTGGCTTTTGGTTTAATACAGATGCATGCATTGCGTCAAAATTTTCTTTTAGCTTGTTGACGCCGAAGCTAGCCTTACCGATAATTTGATGTATGTTGCCGTAACGGTCTACACGATATTCTATGCGACCAGCTTTGAGCTCTTTTACTGTTTGAGCAACGTTTGAGGTTACTGTGCCGGCTTTAGGGCTTGGCATCAGTCCTTGCGGGCCTAGGTTTTTAGCAAATTTAGATAAATCCTTCATAGCATCTGGGTGGGCTACTAAGATATCAAAATCAATAATGTTGTCATTGAGTTGATTGATAATTTTGTCATAACCATAAAGATCCGCTCCTGCCGACTTTATAGCCTCAGAATCTGAATCGGGTGCTATAGCTGCAACTTTTTGAGTTTTGCCTGATCCATTTGGCAATATTACGGTATCCCGCACCAGTTGATCTGCCTGGCGAGGATCAACATTCAGGTTAAAATGAACTTCAATCGATGGATCAAAATTTACCGTTGCTGTCTTGACGACTAAGCTGATGGCTTCCTCAAGTGCGTACTCTTTGGTTTTATCTAGCTGATCGTTTGCTGCACGGTAGCGTTTGCTTTTGCGCTCAACTCGGAGTCGCGGTGGATGTACAGTTTGCTTAGGCTTCTTATCTTCCTCTGTCTTCTCAGTAGTCTTACTGGATTCGAGTTCTTCAGCTTCGGACTTTTCTGCCTCTTCTTGGCTCGTTAAATACTCAAAAACGGCACTTCGCAAGTCATCAGCTCGTGAGTAATCATCCGGATTTAAACCGTATTCTGCGGCTAACTCATTGAGCTCGCCTCTTTTCATCTGCTTTATTTCGCTTGTCGTAGGCATAGTTTATTCTCCTTTCATGGTAAAAACGTGCTCGCCTCAGCACTCCCATCAATTTAGTTTATGGCCTTCACTATCCTTCTATTTCGACGCCCATACTGCGCGCCGATCCGGCTACTATTCGTTTTGCTTGTTCGATGTCATCTGTGTTCATATCAGGTAATTTCTCTTCAGCAATTTCAGTCAGCTGCTCTTGTGTGAGGCTGCCTACTTTTGTTTTATTAGGCTCTCCAGAAGCTTTGTCTATGCCGAGTTTTTCACGGATAATATCATCTGTAGGCTGACCTTTGACTTTAAAGTCGAAGGTTCGGTCTTCATATATGGTTACATAAACCGGCAAATTACCTTTCATCTCCTTGGTCTGTTCATTGAATGGATTAATAAATTCCATCATATTTACACCATATTGGCCCAATATCGATCCTACTGGTGGCGCTGGTGTAGCCTGGCCGGCAGGAATTTTCATCTTTATATTGGCAATTACTTCTTTTTTATCAGCCATACTTAGCTCCTTATACTTTTTCTACTTGTAGAGAATCGAGTTCTACGGGTGTTTCACGACCAAATATGCTTACCAAAACCTTTAGCTTGCCTTTGTGCTCGTCTACTTCGGCTACGTTGCCGTCAAACCCTTTAAACGGCCCGTCTGTAATGTTGACTGGTTGACCTTCACTAAAGTCCATCTTAAACTTAGGCTCTTCAACACCCATTCGTTTTTTAATGGATCTAATTTCATCGTCACTTACAGGTATTGGCTCACCATCACTACCTACAAATCCGGTAACATTTGGAGTGTTTCGAACAGCGTACCAAGAGTCCTCACTTAGCACCATCTCAACTAGCACATAACCTTGAAAAATCTTCTTTTCTACAACTTTTCGTTTGCCGTTTTTTATTTCTATCTGCTTCTCTTTCGGCACAATAACGTCAAATATCTTGTCGGCCAGATCAAGCGCCTCAGTACGCTGGGTGATGTTTTCTTTTACCTTATCCTCATAGCCAGAATAAGTGTGTATTGCATACCATTGTTTTTCGGGGTTAGTTTCGACTTTGCTCATTGCAATCTCCTAAAATCCTAAAATAAACCGTTCTAATATTTCTATTAATCCAAAATCGGATACTGCTATAAAAATTCCTAAAATACCAGCCATAGTGATGACGGATATAGTTAGACGAACAGATGTCTTGCGGTCAGGCCAAGAAACCTTCTCGAGCTCTTGCCATGCTTCTTTAAAGTATGTGACTATTGATGACATTTAAAATAACTCCAATAAAAAAAGCCTCAAAGTGGGCTGTATGTCAATAATACCTCATAGACTGATGAGTTGTCAAAACATTAGTGATGACAGCTATGTTCATATGCTAGCATTAAAGTTGATGTTTGTAATAGCAGTATTTGTTTTCGGCCTCTTGTTAGTTATTTTAAGCGCCCTGGGCTTTTTAAGGCACAAAATGCCTCAAGCAAAGGTAACACGTAATGAGCTACCGAGCCTGTCCTTGCTAATACCTGCAAGAAATGAGACACATACAGTGGCTCGTGCCCTTACTGCAGCTACCGCTCTAAACTACCCTAAATTAGAGATCATCGTACTAGACGACCAATCCCAAGACAATACATCTGAAAAGATAAGATCGTTCGCACAAGATGGAGTGCGTTTCATCAAAGGTGAGCCACTACCCAAGCACTGGGTAGGCAAAAATTGGGCAATGCAACAGTTAAGCGAACAAGCTAGCGGTGAATACATATTATTCTGCGATGTAGATGTACGCTTATCCTCTCAAGGGTTGACTCGTTTTATGAGGAATGTGGCTAGTGAAAATTTGGCTGGAGCCTCGATACAACCTAAACTAATACCAAGCAGTCTGCTTTCTGCAGCTTTATTCCCTTTTCTAATTTGGTCGACTCAACTTCTAGGTACAAAACATCCTAAAGTACATCCTAGCTATGGCGGATTACAGCTTTACCGCAAAGACCATTGGCTTCAACATGGTGGCTTCAAAAGATATAAAAACGATTTGCTTGCTGAGTTTATGTTGGCCAAAAATTTTCATAGAATCGGCGGTTTTAAATTCTATCGGAATAATAAGAAAATCGATATTTCGTATGTAAAGTCTCAAAAAAGATTAGACCAGGCAAGAATGCGGTATTTACGCACCATGCCATCGACCAGCACCATCCTCTTTATGCTGCATACATTGTGCGTGGTTTTGCCGTTATTACTTTTGATTTATTATCCGTTACTATATCCAATCATTGTGATTACTGCTGCTATGGCAATGATAAATATTAGCCGCTACTGGCTGCTCAGCGCCCTACTATTGCCTATTGCTGCCGTGTATGAGCTTATTATCGCTTTATCATCTTTTGCACTTGCTATATTTAAACCCGCCACCTGGAAGAGCCGTAAGCTTTAAGCGGAAGTTAAAAGTTGCCTTTGGAGGTGCTGTCCAAAGGAACAGAGCAATAAAAAGTAGAGCCTTTATTGAGCTGACTTTCAAACCATATATCTCCACCCATTCTCTCGGCCAGTCTTTTAATTATGTAAAGGCCTAGCCCAGTTCCGCCACTTTGGCGAGTGCGATAATCCTCTGAGCGGTAAAACTTCTCAAATATGTGCTTTTGATCAGATCGAGAAATTCCTATTCCAGTGTCTTCAACACCAAAAACTACTATATTTTCTTTGGCTTTAGCAAATAATTTTATCTTGCCTGACTCAGTGTATTTGATCGAGTTTGTAATAAAGTTTTGCAGTATTTCCCTTAATCCGTCAGGGCTTGTACTAACAGTCGGAATGTTATTTTCTACATACAATTCAAAATCGATACCTTTCTCTTCGATTTGCTTCTTATAATTATCAGCAAAATTATCCAGAAAAGTTTTTGGCTCGATCTCTTCGCGCCCTAGTTCCAAACGATCCTGCTCAGCCTGAGCTAATACATGCAAGTCATTTATTAAGGTGCTTAAAAATACTACATTCTCATGGGCTTGATTTAGTAGGCTTCGACCTTCTTTACTTAGCTGTTTAGAGAATTTAGGCATCAATGCTGTAGATATATTAGCCTCTGCTATAGCTATTGGGGTTCTAAGCTCATGCGATGCTACAGATATGAATTCGTCCCGCTGTTCTTCGAGAGTTTTTTGCTTTGTAATATCTCGAAGCAATATTATAAAGCCATCAGCGTATTGCTGGGTGCCTTTGGAGTAAACTTGCGATACGCTCATATACAAGTCCATTCTAGATTTGTCGTTATCTGCAACATGAATATCATCACGCACAAGTGGCCCTCTTGATTGAGACGCCTCGGCTATAATATCTACAGCAGACCCAGATTCATCGTTTATATGTAAAAACTCTTGAATATTTACACCCTTCAAATCTTTATTAGTGTTTAGCAAATCGAGCGAGGCAGCATTATACATCGACACCTTGCCATCTTTGTCTATAGCTATTACTGCATCTGCTAGGCTGTTTACCAAGCTAACAAGGCGTGTATGCTCAAGAGCTGCATCGTGGCTTAAATTGTAGAGCTCTGCATTTTCGGCTCTTTGTTTAGCAGTGGCTACTTCAAAAAGAAACCCGAATAATGCCAAACCCAATAAGTAAAGAGTCGCCTGCGACAAAATTTGAGCTTCGATGTCCCCAGATTGCCATAAAAGCGCCAAGCTAACTATCAAGGTGCTAAGCAATACTCCGTATAGAGCACCGCGTACATTGAGCCAAATTACTGAAGCCAGTATCAATAAAATTAGTAGCTGAAAATAAGGTCCAAAAATATTTGTTGCAAATATCAAAATCAGTGCTGCCAGGAGGTAATGAACAGTAAGCAGCATAATAGCGGCATGCCTAGAAACTACACTTCCAACTGGAACAGCAATTACAACAACAAAGCCAAGGCTGATAATAGCCATAAACATCAAGCTAAAATCATGTTGTAATACAAAACCTCTCCAGCTAAAGTCCAAAGCCACTAAAGAAATAACAAGCAGTTGCAGCGTTCGGGCTGCATGAGTTTGTTGTAAGTTTAGACTGTTAATTAAATTCATCACACCTATTCTTCAAAATATTGCTTATGACTATCATAGCAGCTAAAACTAATTGCGTGATAGCTTAAATCCATAACCATGTTTGAGAAACTTGTTTGGAATTTAACATAATTTTCATGTTACTATTTTGGTATAACTTTAAATTACTAGAATCTGAAGGAGTTTATGAAACTAACTCGGATAGGTCATGCGTGTGTATTACTTGAGGGAAGCAAAAATGTTCTTATAGACCCTTTCATTGCAGATAATCCTAGTTCAAAACACACATTAGAAGACATACCAAGAGTCGACTACATACTAGTAACCCACGATCATTTCGACCATTTCGGTACAGATGCAATTGAGATAGCAAAACGAGACGGGTCGAATATTATTGCCATACATGAAATAACACTTAAGCCAGAAATTATAGACAACAACCTCGAGTCTGTAGGCATGAATATCGGTGGCACTTACAGTAAAGGCGGTATCGATATAGCGCTGACCAATGCAGTACACAGCTCTATTGATGGTGACCCAGCCGGGGTTGTTCTGACCATGGATGGTTTTCGCATCTATCATGCAGGCGACACTGACCTGTTTAGCGATATGTCACTAATACCTGATTTGCACGGCGATATTGATGTAGCTCTTCTGCCAATCGGCGGCCACTACACAATGGATGAGCAGGGAGCTGCTAAGGCTGCATCATTGATAGCGCCTGGACTCGTAGTCCCAATCCACTATGACACTTTCCCACCCATCGAAGCTGATACAGAATATTTCTCGAAGCTATGCGGAGATTTGGATATTGAAGTTGAGATAGTAGATCCAGCCGAGTCTATAGATGTAAGCTAGTTGAGAAGTGGATAATTCAAGCGACTCTAAACCATTACAGCTATCTGCGGAATTATATCAAGATATATATGAGGCAGCTCCGTTTGGTATCTATACACTAGACGCTGCCGGCAACATAACCTCCTTCAATCCTAAGATGCAAGAACTTTCAGGTGACACAGCTGAAGAGGCGATCGGGCTCAATGTATTTGAACTGGAGAGCTATAAAAATGTAGGCCTAGATGTTCATTTTGCAAAAGCCCTTAAAGATTCGGTGCCCTTTGAGACAGAGGTTCGTTACATATCGCATGTTGGCAAGAAACTTTCAATCAGGCATTACAGGGGTATAC
>CAYQCN010000001.1:42426-78828 GCA_964415975.1 uncultured Candidatus Saccharibacteria bacterium
CGTTACATATCGCATGTTGGCAAGAAACTTTCAATCAGGCATTACAGGGGTATACCGGTCAACCAGGAGCAAGGTGATAAGTCAGCCAAGTTGTTATTGATAGTTGAAGACGTCACACAAAAAAGACAAATGGAGGAAACATTAAAGAAGACTCTGCAGGATGAACGGCTTGAACACGAGCGTCTTAGGCTGCTGATTAATAGCCTAAACGAAGCCGTGATAGCAACCGATAATCATGGCAATATAATTATATACAATGGTGCTACGCTTGATTTATTAAACACCAACACCAATTTACGAGGTGAGAATATTACAAAATACCTTGATACATACGAGCTTGACGAGTCCACTCCGGTAAAGTTGCTTGAGCAAGCTAGAAATTTACAATCACCGCTGCAGAGAGATGATATATTGCTCAAGATTGACGACAATGACTACATCAACCTCTACGCCAATATATCACCTATATATGCATCGTATGATGTTGCCAGCGAGTATGGCTTTATGTTTCTGCTTAGAGACATCACAAAGGAAAAAAACATCGAGTCAGAAAGAGATGAGTTCGTATCGGTAACTTCTCATGAATTGAGAACGCCACTAGCAACAGCAGAAGCCGCCCTATCCAATGCAATGTTGCCTGACATACTGAATAAACCAGAAGAAGCTGGCAATATGATCAAGCAAGCCCACGCAAAAGTAGTGATGCTTGGCGAGCTGGTAGAAAACCTGTCCTTGCTGACTCAAATCAACAACAACGAAATCCATGTCACACCCACTGAAGTCGAGCTTGATGCGGTTCTTGAGGCCGCAAAGCGCAAATACCAAGATGCCGCCGACAATAAAAGTCTGCAGCTAAACTTTAGCTCTAGCCAAGATATATCCAAAATCAATACTGACCGCGACAAATTGGCAGAGATAGTCGACAACCTAATAAGCAATGCCGTGAAATATATCGATAAAGGCCATGTCGATGTAGAAGTTAAGCCTAGTGAAAAATTCGAGGGCGGGGCAGTAATTGCCGTCAAAGACACAGGCAGCGGCATATCCACTCACGACCAAAACATGATATTTAACAAATTCTATAGGTCTGAGGATTGGCACACTCGAGAAACAGGAGGTACCGGCCTCGGGCTGCATGTATCTAAAATGATTGCAGAACTGCTCGGTGGTAGCTTAACAGTCGAAAGTCGGATTGAATCTGGGTCTGTCTTCTATCTTGAACTGCCCAGCCTTGAGTAGGCATCGGTAGTTTTTCAGACTTCATAAACTAAAAAGCACCAGAGAGGTGCTTTTTAATGGCAGGGGTGGAGGGACTATTCGAAATATATTCTGCGTCAGTGCTCGAAGCAAGCTTCTGTGCGCTGACTTGATTATCGAACCCATCCGCTATAAGCGGATTAACGGGTTCGACTCCCCAGCGCTACGCGCTATCAAGGAAAACAAAACACCCTTGCGGGTGCTTAGTTTTCCTTGGCAGGGGTGGAGGGACTATTCGAAATATATTCTGCGTCAGTGCTCGAAGCAAGCTTCTGTGCGCTGACTTGATTATCGAACCCATCCGCTATAAGCGGATTAACGGGTTCGACTCCCCAGCGCTACGCGCTATCAAGGAAAACAAAACACCCTTGCGGGTGCTTAGTTTTCCTTGGCAGGGGTGGAGGGACTCGAACCCACGACCTTCGGTTTTGGAGACCGATGCTCTAGCCAGCTGAGCTACACCCCTTTATAGGGCTTGGTGTTGAGCGCTAACTCAATTTTAACGTACATTTGCCTTTAAGCAACTAGTCAATGTAGCTTTTTCTTGGACTCTTTATATACGGTGTGTCGCTGCAAAAGTGGGTTAAACTTACGCAACTCTAGTCTTTCTTCCGTGTTTTGGAAGTTTTTGGTGGTAGTGTATGTGCGATGCCCTGTTTCACTGCACTCTAATGCCAGTATGCGTCGTGCGCCTTTTTTCTTAGCCATGTTTATTCCTCTCTAGACCTTATATTATAAGATAATTACTAAATTCTTGCAAAGCTAATCTTTATTGGAATTGGAGCCACCCGCGGGAATTGAACCCGCGACCTCTTCCTTACCATGGAAGCGCTCTACCCCTGAGCTAGGGTGGCAGGTGTTGGTTTATAAAAAGTTGAATGTTGAAAGTTATAAAGTGCTAGTGACGTATTGCTATGCCTTAGTGCCAAGCTTTACAAACTATATAACTTCTAGACTTTCGACCTACTTTGGTGCCAGGAGAGGGATTCGAACCCCCGAAGGCATAAAGCCGGCTGATTTACAGTCAGCTGCGTTTGGCCACTTCGCTATCCTGGCATGACAGTTTAAGGTTATAATGCTTTAAAGTAGAAAGTCATTATATCGAAAGATGGTTAAGTAACGTTATTTATAACTTTACTACTTTACAAACTTTAAACTAAATTGTGGAGCCGATGGAGGGATTCGAACCCACGACCTGCTGTTTACAAAACAGCTGCTCTAACCAACTGAGCTACATCGGCAAATTATTTGTTAAGACAGTTGTATACTAGCAGATAATACTAAAGTGGACAATCATGCTGAACCTCCAGTGTTTTGCGGTGTAACTAGTGCTGGCTTCTCGCCCTCCATGGTAGCAACTTGTGAATAAATAGCTTCGGCCTTTTGTGGCTGTTTATTGTTTTCGTATGCTTCTGCTAAATAGCGAAGGTTGCGCTCACTAGGATTGTCTTTTATCAAGGCTTCAAGCACATCTATTACGCGTTTTTGTTTACCTTGCTTTTGCAGTATCTTTGCGAATACAAGCCTTCTCTTGGTGGTTGGCTCTAAATCAACTACCCTTTCAAGCGAGCGGGAGGCGGCTTCATAGTTGCCGCTCTGATACTGAACTAGGCCTAAGTTATATAGACTTGATACAGAGGGGGCAAGACTGGATGCAATATCAAAGCAAGCTATGGCATTGTCTAATTGCTGTGTACGAACATATATCATTCCCAACTGATTGTATGCAGACACATTTTTATGGTCGTATTTTAGGATTTTAAGTAAAGCACGTTCTGCAGAATCCCAGCGCTGTTTTTTTAATGCAGCAGAAGTATACTCCCATAGCCTAGTTATAGTTTGTGTTTCTTTAGGACTGACAACGTCTTTGACTTGTTCGAGGCTATAACTACGAGTCGATATAAACGCAACTACCATGGCAATCAATATGGCTAATAATTCGGTCATTTATACATCCTCAGTGCAATACTGTCTAAGATAAGTTTTTTATTGCAGTTGGCAGTAAATAGCCTGCTTGCATACTCGCATGATAAAGACGTTTCAACGCTTACTTTAGACCCAACCTGTCGGGCCTTGTATCGCGCAATCCTGGCCGACAACTCTAAAGCTCTTTCAAGACTACTTGTTAGCTGCTGCGCCGCTTTAAGTCTGTCGCCCAGATTTTCGGCCCACAACAACTGCAAAACCCCTTTTTTAATGAATCTATACTCTGCTAAAGCGTCTTTGTCGCTAACAAGAAGATAAAGTCGACCCGGATGGAGCCCAACTCCTTCAATCATGTCTTCGGCATCTTCGTGTTTTACATATTCACTTAGCCAGCTCAGGACTTGTTTTTCTGTTGGTCGGGCGACATTTTTGATGATTGCTCTGGATCTGATAGTAGGAAGTAACTTATCTGCAAACGACACTACCATAATTATGCTGACATTATCTGGCAGCTCTTCTAGGGTTTTAAGCAATGCATTCTGAGCCTGATCGGTTAATAAATCGGCATCATCGATTATTACATAAAAGCCCGCGTCAGCCCTAAGGCTCAATGTGTGAGCTATACGTTTCACGGTCTCGACTTTTATCGATTTGCCATCTGGACTTATAAGCTCAACTGGACTAGGAGTAATCTGGTTTAATAGTGCAGTTTTTTTTCCTATACCACTTGGACCTTGGAGTATATAAAAGCCGGGTCTAGATATTATGTCACTAATTATTTTGGTGGTAGAATCGTGGAGTACTAGCCTCATAACTAGTGTTGATTATACCAGAAATCATTAAGCTCTTCGGATAATTCGGCACTATATGTAACACTCTGTTTCGTGACTGGATGGTTGAATTTAATACTTCTAGCATGAAGAAAATGCCGATTAAGTCGACCATCTGCGCTTCCATACAAGTCGTCTCCTACTACCGGATAACCCAGATAGCTTAGATGGACTCTTATTTGATGCATGCGGCCTGTTAAAGGTCTAACATCCAATAAACTCATATTACCTTTTTGCTCTAAAGTGCTGTATTGAGTGATAGATCGCTTTCCATTTGATCTGACGGCTCTTTTAAGCGGGTTCTTCACGTGACGACCTATAGGCAGGTCTAATTTTGCCTTAGGTGGTTCAATCAAACCATGTACTGCTGCAACATATACCTTTTTAACACTTCTTTTCTTGAACTGATTTTGCAAATATGACTTCACTTCTTTGTTGCGAGCTATTATAACCACTCCTGAAGTATTTTTATCAAGTCTGTGGACTATACCTGGACGCAAGTAGTCATCATCAATAGTAAAGTCTTTTATGTAGTCTACTAATGTTGCGCTATTGTCGCCAGCATCTTTAGCATGTACTGTGAGGCCTGCTGGCTTATTAACTGCTAGTATGAAATCATCAGAACCTATGATTGTCGGCTGATTCAGCATTTTTTGGTAGTAATATTGGCTGTATTAGCGCTTTGTGAATTGAGGTGCTTTTCGTGCACGCTTAAGGCCATACTTTTTGCGCTCTTTAGCGCGCGGGTCTCTCATCAAATATCCTGCACGTTTCAGTGTGGATCGAAGCTCTGGGTCTAGTTCGACTAATGCGTTTGAAATCGCGAGTACAGCGGCATCGGCTTGACCATTTAAACCGCCACCAGTTGCACGTAAAGTCACACGATAGTCGCCCTCTTTGTCTAATAGTTTTATTGGCTCATAAACTCTATTCTGAAGTCTCTCGTGATTGAAATGTTGGTCTAGTGGTTTACCGTTAACTTCGATGCCTGCATTACCATCAGTATAAACCCTTGCCGTTACAACGGACTGTTTTCTTCTACCTACTCCATAAAAATATTGCTGCTTACTCATTGTGCTCTCCTATCAGTTGTGGCTTCTGTGCTTCGTGTGGGTGGTCTTTGCCTGGGTATACTTTCAACCTTAATAGCCTTGGCTGTTTTAGTTTGTTTCCATCAATCATGCCAGACACTGCATGTTTGATTACAAACTCTGGGCTGTCATTTAATTGCTGCTGCAAGGTTTTAGTCTTTAATGCGCCAGCATAACCTGAGTGTCGATAATACTTTTTCTGAATCATCTTTTTGCCAGTAATCCGTACTTTGGAGGCATTGATTACTACCACATGGTCACCAGCGTCCACGTGCGGTGTGTAAGTTGGCTTTGATTTGCCAATCAGCAACTGTGAAATCTCAGATGCAAGACGACCTAATGTCTTGTCGGTAGCATCAATTAAATACCAATGCCTCTTTACTTCTTGTGGCTTTTGGGCAAACGTTTTCATGAGGTCTTCTCCTCCGGCTTAGTGTCATCCATCTCCGCGGGCTCTATTGAGTCATTGCTGCCATCGTCAGTTTCAACTTGAGATTCATTGACTTGAGTTTCGACTTCATCTGTGTCTATTACGAATGATATACGAGTTAGCTTGGCATTATCGCCACGTCGATAACCTGCAGCTTCTAATCTAGTGTAACCACCTGGCCTGTCTTTGTATCTTGGAGCTAATTCGTTGAATAATTTTGCAGCCGTGTCGTCAGTTTTGACTCTTGAGCGTATAAGCCGTCTGCGTGACTGTGTATCTTCCTTGGCTTTTGTTATTAGTTTCTCCACATGTGGCCTTAAGGCACGAGCTTTTGCATCGGTAGTTACTATACTCTCGTTTTGCACTAACGACTCAGTCAATGAACCTAGCAAGGCTCTACGCTGATCTCTCTTTCGTCCTAATTTGTGAGTTTGTGCACGTACCGCCATTATTTAAGCTCTAATTCCTTTAGCTTTGCAGCCACTTCTTCATATGCCTTAGCGCCAAAACCTTTAAGATTCTTTAGTTCACTATCGTCCAACTTCGCCAGCTCTCCGACAGTATTTATGTCGTTCTTTTGCAGGGCATTGGTGGTACGAGATGAAAGCTCTAAGTCGTCGAGGCCGATGGCCAATTCTTCATCTGCTGGATCGTCATCATTGGCGTGCTGCTGTGGAGCGACATCTCCTCCAGTCAAAACCTCGAATTGCTGTACTAAAATTGTGGCTGCCTGCTCAATAGCGTCGCTGGGTGCAATAGTACCATCTGTCTCAACGTCGACAATAAGTTTATCTAAGTCAGTAACTTGACCGACTCGAGTGTTCTCTACTTTATAACGCACTCGTTCAATGGGCGAATACATAGCGTCAAGGCCAATCATGTCCACTGGTAGCTGGGCCTGTCTTTCGTCTACAGTAGTGTAACCGCGACCTTTTTCTACTTGTATGGTCATCTCGAGTTTGGACTTGTCATTATCTAGTGTTGCTATATGCTGGTCTTGGTTTACTACTTCAACTTCAGAATTGGCTGTGATGTCAGCACCTGTCACTTGGCCTTTACCCTTTTTTGATATTTTCAACATCTGTGGTTCGTCACTATAAACTCTAAAATTTAGCCTTTTCAAGTTGAGAGTAATTTGCAAAACATCTTCTTTAATACCTTCTATAGTCGTAAACTCGTGCGAAGCGCCTTCTATGGAGAATGCTGTAGCGGCAGCCCCACTTAATGAAGATAAAAGCACTCTTCGTAGGGAGTTCCCCAGAGTAACACCATATCCGCGTTGAAGTGGCTCTACTGTAAATGTGGCGCTTTGGGGCGTCTCATTTGTTGCTTTTATATCTGGTATATGAATTGCTTGCATAATGGCTCCTCTTTGTTATCTTGAGTAAAATTCAATTATTAACTGCTCATTTATATCTGGCTCGGCTTCTTCTCTGTTGGGTAGAGATGTTACTTTAGCCGTTTTCTTGGATTTGTTAAACGATAGCCAACTTAAATCCACATCGGTATCGGACTCTAGAGTTTGAAAATATGTATTCTTTTCACTTTTCGGACGAATTTTTATCTCATCACCAGGCTTTAATCTTATAGAAGGTATATCAACCCTGCGGCCATTTAGCAGAATATGGCCGTGCGTAACAAGCTGCCTAGCGGCTGGTCGACTTGGAGCCAGTTGCAGTCGATACACTGCATTATCTAACCTTAACTCTAGATATTGTAATAAAGTTTCACCTGTAACACCATTACTTCTTTCGGCCTCTTTAACTAGTCGCCTAAACTGCTTTTCAAGTAAGCCATATATTCGCTTAACCTTTTGTTTTTCACGAAGTTGCTGTCCATACTGTGTAGTTTTGCCACGTCTAGCACCCGCTTTTTCTCCAGGCAATGCCTTGCGCTTAACCATTACCTTATGTGCCTTGGGATGAAGAGCTACGCCTTCACGTCGGCTTCTTTTTACTATAGATTCTAAATCTCTTGCCATCTATATCCTCCGCGCCTTTCTTGGTCGACAGCCATTATGAGGTATACCAGTTGTATCCTTAATACTCTGCACCATTATGTCGGTATTCATTAAAGCTCTTATGGCAGCTTCTCGACCTTGGCCAATCCCGTTGACATAAACGTTAGCCTGCTTCATCTGAAAATCTTTAACCTTTTCAGCTGCAGCTTCACTGGCTATCTGGGCTGCATATGCTGTCCCTTTTCTTGAGCCTTTAAAACCAGAACTGCCAGCACTTGACCAAGCTAGTGTCTTACCATTTAGGTCAGTGAAAGTGACTATAGTGTTATTAAAAGTCGCTTGCACATAAATGCGTCCTGTTGGCACATTCTTCTTCTGGCGCTTTTTGGGCTTGGATTTGGTGGTTGCTTTGGTTTGGGCCATTGCTTCCTCTCTATAGTTACTTTAGTGATGGTGTTTTAGTCTTGGCTCCGCCCACTGCCATACGTCGTCCTCGCTTGGTACGTGCATTAGTGCGGGTTCTTTGCCCTCGAACCGGTAAGCCGCTCTTATGTCGCAAACCTCGGTAGCTGTTTATCTCTCTTAGCCGACTTATGTTCATTCTGCGTCTCTGGGCAAGATCTGCCTCAACCTCATAGCTGTCTTCTATAATTTCTCTTAACTTAGTTAACTCAGAATCATTTAAATCTTTAACACGCGTATCCACCGATACATCCGCCTTGTCAAGTATTTTTTTAGCTGAAGTGTTACCAATGCCATTTATGTACGTTAATGCCACCACAACTCGCTTGTTGTCTGGTATGTTAATCCCTGCTACACGTGCCATCTATCCCTGCCTCTGCTTATGTTTAGGGTTAGAGCATACAACACGTACAACACCTTCACGGCGTATAACTTTGCAACGGGCGCACATTGGTTTAACACTTGCTCTTACCTTCATCATTAACCTTTATTATTTATGCCGATATGTTATACGGCCTTTTGTTAAATCATACGGTGTCATCTCCACAGTTACCTTATCTCCTGGCACTATTTTGATGTAGTACATCCGCATCTTTCCAGCAATTATCCCAAGTACCTCGTGTCCGTTGTCAAGACGCACCTTAAACTGTGCGTTTGGGAGTGTCTCTAGGACAGTTCCTTCAAACTCGATTACTTCTTTATTGCTGGCCATAAACTACAATCCATAATTATACTTTTCAATATCACTGCTGTAAACCCCTAACTCCGTTATTTTTGACATTATATCAGAACGTATTGTTATTAACCCCATACTTACTTCTCATATGTCGCGTTAATGAGTTGCGAATCAAGTTGTCTCATAGTCTGTACCCCGACGCTGACTACAATCAAAAGTCCGGTTCCACCAAAAGTCAACAATTCACTGCCCGTAAGTCTCTCGCCAATAAATGGCATAATTGCGATTACGCCCAAGCTAATAGCCCCGAACAGTGTCACACGATTTACTATACGCTTAATATATTCTTCGGTCTGCTTGCCTGGGCGTATGCCAGGTATAAAGCCGCCTTGCTTTTGTAAATTCTCAGCTATGTCTTTAGGATTGAAAACTATACCAGTGTAGAAGAAGGTGAAAGCCACAACTAATAGGAAATAGGTCACAGCGTAAATAATGCTAGAAGGATCGAACCATACAGTTAAGTTAGTAGCTAGATTTTGCAAGAATTCTGAATTGGCATTACTAAAAAGTTGGCCGGCAAATGTTGGCACCGATAGGAAGGCTACGGCAAAGATTATCGGTATCACGCCTGCAGTAAGCAATCTTATAGGTAGCTCTGATTCAACACCTCCATACCCACTACGCTGAGTGCGCTTGGCATATGATATCTTGACTGTGCGTTGGGCTTCATTGAGTTTGACTATTAAGTAAGTTGTAACCAGTGCGGCTGCAGCAAAGATAAAGACCTGTCCGGCTTGTTCAGGTGTGGTTTCAATCAGAGATATAGCTTGCGATATTATCCCGGGTAATTGGGCTATAATACTTGATGCAATCAATATAGAAATACCGTTTCCAATACCTTTCTCACTGATTAGCTCACCGAGCCACATTAATAACATACTTCCGGCGGTGATAGTGGTCACCATTACGAACCATTCAACCAGACTTGGGCTGCCAATTATATCGACTTGACCGACATCAATCGCCAACTGTCTTATGAAGAAAATTGTGCCTACAGACTGGCCTATTGCTAAGGGTAAAGTTAGATACCGGGTGTATTGATTTATTTTTCGCCTACCCTCTTCGCCTTCATTTTGTTTTAGGTTCTTAATCTTGGGTGAAACCTGAGTCATCAGCTGCATGATAATGCTCGCATTAATGTAGGGAATTAGACCTAGCAGGGCAATTGAAAAGTTGGCAATTGTACCACCGGAAAACAGATCTATAAGGCCAAAGAAACGGTTAGTCTGCAATAAATCTTGTAGAAAATTGCTTAGTGTGGCCGCATCAGCAATCGGAATCGGTATGTGGGCAAGCACCCTAAATAGCAATACTATAAAAAATACAGCTAAAAGTTTTTTTCTAATTTCAGGGTTTGTAAAAAGTTGCTTAAAACGTCCGTTTTGCATATTTTTATTTGCGACCTGTTTTTACACTACCGCCTGCTTCACTTACGGTTTTGGCTGCTGATTCACTAGACTTGTCCACTATTACGTCTAGCTTAATGTCTAGTTTGCCTCTGTTTAAAAGTTTGACTTCTCGGGCCTGCTTACTTACAATTCCTGCCTTCTTAAGCTCTTTGATGCTGATTACTTCGCCCTCGCCAAATCTATTTAGCTGGTCTGTGTGTACTACTTCAGGTTTTATCTTGTAATTCTTGAAGCCTCGGCTTTTAGGTATGCGCTTCATGTAGGGGTTTTGTCCGCCTTCAAAACCCGGCCTTACACTGCCGCCACTACGGGAGTTTTGACCATCCATTCCTCGGCCGGCAGTCTTACCCATGCCGCTTCCAGTTCCTCGTCCTGCTCTTTTTGCAGTTTTCTTCTTGGTAGTCTTTAGTTCGTGTATTTTCATTTTTTATCCTCACGTGGTGGTAATATTTGACTTAGTGCCTTTAATGTTGCATAACTACAGTTAATTTTATTTGAAGAGCCTAGTGATTTCGTCAATATGTTGGTGAAACCGGCCACTTCCAATACATCACGCACTGCTCCACCAGCAATAAGTCCGGTTCCAGGGCCTGCTGGCTTAAGTAATACTTCCGCTCCTGAATGTTTAGATTGGACCGTGTGCGGTACAGTGCCATCTTCGATGCCTACAGTCTGCATGCTCTTTTTGGCCTGATCTGAGGCTTTGTTGATTGCAGTTGTGACATCATCACCTTTGGCTGTAGCCACTCCAACCTGTCCTTTACCATCTCCGACCGCCACTAAGGCTCTAAACCTAAATCGCCTCCCCCCTTTAACGACACGTGCTACTCGATCAATCTCTATAACACGTTCCTGCAATTCTGGTGTGGTCTGTAATTCTTCTGGATTCATTAAAACTCCAATCCTTGCTTACGCGCCGACTCGGATAAGGCGGCAACTCGACCATGATAACGTCGACTGCGTCGATCAAGTACAACCTTGTCTATTTTGGCTTTCTTAGCTTTTTTAGCAATGTCAGCACCGACCCATTCGGCTTTATCTGTCAGGCTGCCTTTTTCTTGGCTAACAGTAGATGTACTGAAGGCCAAAGTTTCAGCAGAATCATCGTTTATTATCTGGGCACTAACATGCTTATTGGATATATTTACACACAACCTAGGCCGTTCTGTGGTACCACGGATCTGACGCTTTACTCGGTTTAGCCTTCTTTCTTTGGTCATTTGCCTGCTCCTGCTGCCTTACCAGCTTTTCGTATTATTCTTTCATCTGCATATTTTACGCCTTTTCCTTTGTAAGGTTCGGGGGGTCGTAGCGCCCTTATCTCAGAGGCAACCTGTCCTACTAGCTGTTTACTTATCCCGCTTATTGTCAATGTGTTGCCATTGTTGCTAGCTTCCACGCCTTCAGGCAATGTTATTTCTTGTGGATGTGAGTATCCTAAGCTCAAAATAACCTTGTTGCCACTAACGTCGACTTTAAATCCAACACCTTCTACATTCAATACTTTTGAAAATCCTTCTGAGACTCCATGCACGGCATTGGCTATTAAGGTTCTTTGCAGGCCGTGTCTTGAGCGGGTCTCTCTTTCATCATCAACTCTTTCAACCAATAATTGATCGTCTTCATGCTTAATCTTCATGCCTTTTTGAATCGGCACAACTAGCTCACCCTTAGCGCCACGAACTTGCATCTCATTATCTTTGATTTCGATATCGACACTACTTGGTACTGGTATAAATTTGTATCCTACTCTACTCATAGCGTTACCAAACCTTGCACATTAATTCGCCACCAATGCCATCTTTTCTAGCCTTGTCATCATCAACGATGCCGCTAGAAGTAGAAATGATGGCTATACCTCTTCCCCTAAGAACACGGGGCACTTCGTCCGATGACACATAGACTCTCCTGCCGGGCTTTGATACACGTTGCAACTGCGTAATACGGTTGGTGTTGTTGTCGCTACGTAGTGTAAGTTGTATCTCTGTCTTGGGTTCATTTACCAACTCTAAATCTTCTATATAGCCGTTGTCTTTAAGTACATTGGCAATGGCTTCTTTCGCTTTCGAATAAGGTATTAGAGCATGCTTTTTGTTGACAGCATTCGCATTTCTGATTCTGGTTAACATGTCTGCAATAGGATCAGTCATTACCAACTCGCTTTCGTTACACCTGGTATTTTACCTTCACTTGCCATCTCGCGAAAACAAATACGGCATAAACCAAACTGTCTCATATAAGCTCTTGAACGTCCGCATTTATTGCATCTGTTTACTTTACGGGTGCTGAATTTAGGCTTTCGCTGGGCTTTAACTACTAATGCTTTTCTAGCCATTTTCACTCCTCTCGAATGGGAACCCTAGCGCGCCCAATAGTGCACGTGCGTGTTCTGGGCTGCTGTTGGTTATAACGTTTATCTGTACACCATGAGACACATTGTTGTCTTCATAGGTAAGTTCGGGGAAAACACCCTGATCAGGCAGTCCTATACTGTAGTTTCCTTGAGGATCAAATGATTTTTCAGGCAATCCTCTAAAATCACGTGTTCTAGGCAGAACTACTGTTATAAGTCGGTCTAAGAACTCGTACATATGTGAACCTCGTAACGTTACCTTTACACCTATTTCGTTGCCTTCACGCAGCTTAAAACCTGCAACACTTTGCTTAGCTTTTGCTGTTACCGGCTCTTGACCTGTCACCTTCCGCAAAGTGTTTTTAGCTGTTTCGAGCACTCTGGCATCTTGCAAGGCACGTCCTGTACCTACATTTAAAACTACCTTTTCTATGCGCGGCACCTCATGTAAGTTACTAAGTTCTAGCTCTTGCTTGAGCCTTGCCGCTACATCGTTCTGGTATTGTTCTTTTAGTCTACTCACTATTTGACTTCCTTATTATTAGCTTGGCGATATACACGCTTTTTTGCACCATCCTTTTGGACATAGCCAACTCTTGATGATCGGCTGCCATCATCTGGATGCACCAACCCAACATTGCTCACATCTAAAGGCACAGACACATCTACGATGCCACCTTTGGGTTGTTTTTGGGTTGGCTTTATGTGACGTTTCAATACGTTTATACCATCTATTTCTACCTTGTTCAAGTCAGGGTAGGTTCTTGTTACAGTACCCGTACGACCTTTATCTTTTCCTGCTAGTACTATTACATTGTCGCCCTTTTTAATTTTCATTACAGAACCTCCGGTGCGAGCGATATTATCCTATTAAACTTAGCGTCGCGTAACTCTCTGGCTATAGGGCCAAAAACTCTAGTGCCGCGAGGCTGTCCGTTGCCGTCAATTATCACAGCTGCATTCTCATCGAATTTGATAGTTGACCCGTCTGGACGAGTGGTCGTCTTGGTCGACCTAACTAAAACCGCCTTAACTACCTCTTTCTTTTTGACGTTTGCTCCTGGTGTTGCCTCTTTCACACTAGCTACGAACACATCACCGAGTGACGCATATCTTCTACGACTTCCTCCCAGCACTTTTATGCACTGAATCTGCCTGGCTCCACTGTTGTCTGCTACTTTAAGCTTGCTCTCTTGCTGTATCATGCGTCTGCCCCTCGCTCTATAACTTCATCAAGCTTCCAGCGCTTGCGTTTACTCACAGGCCTAGTCTCAACTATTGAGACCCAGTCTCCAAGTTTGGCATCGCTGTTTTCATCGTGTACTAGGTATTTCTTAGTCTGTTTGTATTGCTTGCGATAGACGGGGTGACTCTTCACAGTGTCAATGGCCACAGTGATAGTCTTGTTTGCCTTGTCTGCAACAACGGTACCTTCAAGCCTTCTAGCCATTTGTCTGCTCCTTTTCTCGAATAATCGTCTTTAATCTTGCAATATCCTTGCGCAAGCGTCGCCCTTCACGGACATTATTTACTTCTTTTGTGCGTACATCAAGGTTGAATTGCTGCATATCAGCTTGGTATTTAGCTAATTGTTGCTGCAGCTCTTTAACCGATTTTTTCCGTATATCTTCAAGTTTCATTATTCATTCTCCCCTTGAGCGTGCCTCATAACAAACTTTGTTTTCATTGGCAGCTTGTGTCCGGCTAGTCGCATAGCTTCTCTAGCGGTCTCTTCATTCACACCTGACATTTCAAATACCACCGTACCAGGCTTGACTTTTGCAACATAAAACTCGGGCGTCCCTTTACCACTACCCATAGGCATTTCATTACCCTTACGCGTAACTGGAGTATCTGGAAATATACGGATCCATATTTTACCGCCGCGCTTAACATATCGTGTCATGGCTCGTCTTGCAGCTTCTATTTGGCGTGATGTCACTCGCTCTGCACCTAGCGCTTGCAGTCCATAATTACCAAAACTCAACTCTGTTCCACGAGATGCTACACCTTTATTGGTGCCTTTCATAGCCTTTCTGTATTTAGTCTTCTTTGGCAATAACATAAACTACACCTCGTCCTTGTGTATCCATACTTTCACGCCTATTACCCCATATGTAGTAACCGCTTTAGCATGTGCATAATCGATATTAGCCCGCAACGTATGCAAAGGGATACTGCCCAGTGCCTCTTTTTCAGTTCTCGCCATATCAGCCCCATTCAATCTTCCAGATATAATAATCTTCACGCCCTTAGCACCTGCGCGCATGGTGGCATCCGAAGAAGACTTGATAGCTCGTCTAAATGATATACGACGCTCTAGCTGATTGGCTATGTTGTCTGCCACAAGTTGAGCTCTTAGCTCTGGCTGTTTGACCTCTTCGATATTTAATGTTATTAGCGAATCAACCTTTTTGGCTAGTTTTTTCTTTAAATCCTCAACGCCCACTCCACCTCTACCTATTATGACACCAGGTCTTGCAGTATAAATTGAAATATCTACTGAGCTTGGAGACCGCTCTATTTCTACCTTTTCAACTGCTGCTCTACGATCTAGGTGACTATTGATAATGTCACGAATTTTAATATCTTCTTTCAGGGCGTCTGAAAAGTCGCGCTTATTTGCAAACCACTTTGATTGCCAATTTTTCTTGGTTTGTAGTCGAAAACTAACTGGATTTACTTTATGACCCATTCTTATCTCCTGCCTCTCTCAGCATAACGAATACATTACTCATTCTGCTTTTTCGTAAATTAGCCCCACCACGTGCACGGAATTCAACTTTTCGCCGCATTCCACCACTACCAACTGTTATCTTTTCAATGTGTAAGCTGCCAGGGTCAATCTTTTCATTATTTTCGGCATTAGATGCTGCACTCTTTATTACTTCTTGCAACATGCCTGCAGCCTTTCTAGGTGTATGGTCGAGAATAGTGACTGCATCACTTACACTTCTGCCGCGCACTAGCGCTGCAACGACATTCATCTTGCGTGGAGATACGGTCAAGCCGTTAGCTACAGCTTTCATTATGCTTTTTCTCCTTTTGCTAGCTTGCCTCCATGGCCCTTGAACTTCCGAGTAGGAGCAAATTCACCTAGCTTGTGGCCGACCATATTTTCAGAGACTAGCACTGGTACATGCACCTTGCCGTTATGAACTGCAATAGTCTTGCCGACCATCTCTGGCGTGATAGTAGAAGAGCGCGCCCATGTTTTTATAACAGTGCGATCTTTGTCTCCCAAAGCTTCAACTTTGCTTTGAAGTTTCTCATCTACATATGGTCCTTTTTTTACAGATCGACTCATTATACTCCTATCGCTTTCTCTTATGTCGACTTCTAACAATCATTTCACCGCCTCGCTTACGGCTTCTTGTCTTCTTGCCGATAGCGGTCTTGCCCCATGGGGTTTTAGGGATACGCCCCGGTCCAGTCTTGCCTTCTCCTCCACCCATGTGGTGGTCGACTGGGTTCATTGCCTTACCTCGTACACTCGGCCGCTTACCCTTACGGCGATTTCGACCAGCACTTCCAACTTTTATGTTTTGATGCTGCTCGTTTCCAACGTTGCCTAGTGTAGCGTAACACTTGAGGTGAATCAAGCGCACCTCACCACTAGGTAGACGCACATAACCCCAATCACCTTCTTTAGAAGTAAGTTGGGCACGAGCTCCGGCACTTCTGACCAGCTGACCACCCTTTCCTTGGGTCATCTCAATATTGTAAATACTGCTGCCTAATGGGATTTGGGCCAGGGGGAGCCTGTTTCCGGGCCTTATAGCTGCTTCCTCGCCAACTTCAATCTCGTCACCAACCTTCATCTTGCTGCCGGCAATTATATAAGCGTACTCGTTAGTGCCTACATTTACTAATGCTACATGGCTGGTTCGGTTTGGGTCATATTCTATTGCCTCAACAGTAGCTTGGGTGCCGGGTGCTAGCTTGTAGTCTATTAGTCTATATCTACGCTTCACACCGCCACCACGATGCCTAGTCGTAATCCTGCCAGTGTTGTTACGCCCAGCTTTCGAGCGCTGCGTGGCTGTCAATGACTTTTTAGGTTTATTAGAAGTCACTTCGCTATTGTCTGCAGTGGTCATACCACGTCTAGCTGGTGTTGTTGGTTTGTACTGTTCGACAGCCATTATTCGCTCCCCTCAAACAGTGATATAGATTCACCTTCTGACAGTTTTACATAAGCCTTTTTCATATCACTTCGCTTGCCCGTTATTAACATACGGCCTCGCTTGGCTGGCATACGTTTTTGTTTGCCTTTATGAATTGATGTTTTAACACTCTCTACTTCAACATCAAAGCGATCTGAAATTTCCTGCGATATGGTATGCTTGTTGGCATTTTTGGGAACAAAAAATATATATGTGTTTTGAGTGTCTGCCAAGGCAATAGATTTTTCTGATACAACAGGTTGCAAATTCATGACTTAACCTCTAATCTCTTTTTTAATGTATCCAAGCCAGGCTTAGTAAACAAGACCATATCTACATCCATCACATGCTTTACATGTAAGTTGTCACCGGTTGTAACATCTACACGCTCTACATTGCGGGTACTCCGGTCTATCTCTGATGTAATTGAATCAGTCACTATAAGCATGCGCCCATCTATTGGCAGCTTGCCCTTAAGCTTCATAAAGCTAGAAACCTTACCATCTACATCAATATCCTCAATAACCGCAACCTGCTTGGAGTTGTTTTTGACAGTCAAAGCATGTGTTAATGCAGTCCTTTTCATGCTCTTTGTAATGGTCTGACGATAATTTTCGTTTCCAGTTGGGCCGAAAGTTATACCGCCGCCTCGCCACAAAGGACTTCGAATAGACCCAGCTCTGGCGCGTCCAGTACCTTTTTGTTGCCAGGGCTTCTTGCCTCCACCCCTGACTAAGGCTCTATTCTTGGCCTTAGCTGAACTTTTACGATTGTTTGCGCTTAAGGCTACATACACTTGATGTATCAAATCGGCAGATGGTTCTTCGGCATTAAATATCTGCTTAGGCAGTGCGGTATTACTGCTCGCCTTGCTGCCTGTTTTCGTAAAAGTCGGTGCAGTAGCCATTACTCAACCCCTCTTATAGTTACTAATCCATTTTTTGCACCAGGCACCGAGCCTGTAACCGCTATTACATTTTGCTCTGGTTGTACAGCAACTACCTTAAGACCTCTTGTAGTTACAGTATCAGAACCCATTCTGCCAGCCATTTTTTTGCCTTTAAATACCTTTTGCGGATACATTCCACCGATTGATCCAGGCCTTCGGTAATTATGCGATCCATGCGTCATAGGCCCACGGCTAAAATTGTGCCGCTTAATTGTTCCGCTAAATCCCTTACCTTTACTCGTGCCAGTAACTGCCACTTTATCTCCATCTTCAAAGATTGTTACATCTAACTCATCTCCGGCTGATAGATCATACACTCCACGAAACTCTTTGACGTGTTTCGGTGCTTCTTTTGCTGCTTTGTATTGTTTCTCTTGAGCGTTGGTTGGGTTTTTTGACTTTTCGTAGCCTAATTGAATGGCATCATAGCCATCATGGTCCTCAGTCTTAACCCCAACTACTGTACATGGACCTGCCTGCAGCAATGTTACAGGCACTGTGGTACCGTCATCAGTAAATATTTCTGTCATTCCGAGCTTGCGCCCAAGTAATGCCTTCATTGCATCCTCATATTATTTATTTGCCATTACGAGCCGCTACGAATTATACCCATCTAAGGATATCTTCTAGCGCACTTCACTCTCTGGTGATAATACGTACCAAGAAAGTGTAGCAACTCTTCTCGCAAGGTGTCAACCTAAGTCGCATCGATTTCAAATTGAAGAGGCCAAGGGTTGAACTGACAACCTTCTAGATCTATCGACTGTTGCTGCATCACCGGCGCAAGATTGCCGTTCTCACGGCAATGGTAGTGGCCATGCCCAAGAAAATGACCCACCTCATGGTTAATGACCATGCGGCGATAATCGAGTAAACTGCCGCCAGCTTGATTCCAGGGTTCTGTAGCAGACCTCCATCTCTCATCATTGACTATGACATCATCTAGCACACGGCAACTATACTCAGGTGAACAAAGAGACGAGAAACCTGTCATCTCGCCTGGTGCGGCAAGCCACATAGTAAAATCAGCACCACTTTCTACTTCCTCAAACCCGACATTCGCTCTTGTCCAGCCTCTGCCGTCTGATAGCGTGTCATTAATAATCTCTGAGAACTGTTCCAAGTCCCCCAAAGTATCTCCTCTTGCCATAACTTCGTAAGTATAAGTAGTGTCTGGTTGTTCAATGCAATACGACAACAGCACAGTATCACTCGTTTCCATATCATTTCCATACGTTGCCGTTATAGATATTGTTTCTTCATAGCAAGCACCCTTATCAACCAACTGACTGATTTTGGCACTGAATTCTAACCCTGCTTCTTCATTGAGATTTATACTATCAATAGACTCTTTTATATTATCGCTATAACTTAATTTTTCTATTTGACTATCATCACTATCAACCGATAGGGCAATACTGTCTAAGTAACGACCTTTTCTTTTGATATCAAGGCTAAACGCAGCTTCTTTACCAGGCTCTACGACCGGAGAGTCGTCAAATGCCAAATCTGCATCTAACTCTAACTCCATTGGGTATCGAAATGTAAGTAACTTTTCGGTTCCTATTTTTGGGGCGTATGTAGACAGGGCGCTTAAACGCAAATCAAAAGGATCAACTAGTCCGTTACTAATTCTTGACTCGATAACATCCTCGTCAAACCACTCATCAGAACACTCATAACCATCAGGGCAAGACTCTAGAGTATGTAAATACCCTGAACCCCGAACTCGTGAATCACCAGTCACTTCACTAACTGGACTGCAGTCTATGTCGTTAACACACCACAAAATATCATCGTCGACCAAAGCTGAGCCGCCATCGTCCACCCAGGCCTGAGCGCCAATAGGGTTATTATATACGGGTGTATATAAATATGGTCTATCTTCCCTTTTATGCGGCTGGTGGAGAAAATTGCTTGAGTCTTTACTGAAGCCTCTTCCACCAAAATATAAGCCTACAGAGCGAGCCCCTTCCCAGCGATACTTATTGCTAACTGTGTCTATCTGCTCATCAAAATCACCGCAAGCATCCTCGCCGCCTGTGCTTATGCGTGTAGGCTCTAACTCTGCCGTATTTGGCCAAAAGGTGCTTGGAGAATCTGCACGCAATGAAAAAGACATAGTTCTATAGAAATATCCCGATTCATCCAACAAATCAGATCCTTCCCCCTCCCACTGATCTACGACATCTCCATATGACTTAATACATTGCTCATAACTAACTTCCTCAACAACAGTTCGATTTATGAACAAGTATGCACTTACAGCAATCGTCAAAACCGCAGCGAGAATGATCAATATATTGCTTGGCCTGCTAAGGTTTAAGCTAGGTTTTGAACGTTTCTTTTTTTTGATTGAGATCATACTACCAAGACTAGCCCTACTGGTGAGGCATAGCTAATTACTGACGCCAAAAGCAACACTACATACTCTAATTTACGATCAATCTGAAAATGATCATGACTAGCAAACACAACTCCAAGAGCTAAACCTGCTGGCAGGGCCACACTCCACTCTCCAACCTGAAGCCATATGGAGCCACAAAGCATATATAGCACCAATTTCAGAAAAAATACGCTATCGGCACTAGATTGATAATTTCTCATGTAGTTCATTAAAACAAAATCAACCCGCAAATGCTAACAAATCAGCCCTCAATTGCGTGAGGGCTGAAATGCTCAAGTTGTTGATTGCAATCTTACATTTTTATTTCAGTATCTACACCACTTGGCAGACTAAGATTCATCAAGTTATCTATAGTCTTATTGGTAGGTTGCGTAATGTCTATCAAGCGCTTGTGCACCCGCATCGAAAACTGTTCTCTTGAGTCCTTGTGTTTAAATGGACTTTTATTGACAGTATATAGACTATTGTCGGTCGGCAATGGGACTGGCCCCGACACAGTCGCACCCGTACGGATAGCCGTATCTATTATCTGCTTTGCCGATTGATCAATCAACTTGTGATCGTAAGCCTTCAATCTTATACGGATGCGCTGCTGTGTGGTTTCGGCCATTTTAAATTCCTATTTTGTAATCTTTGTTACTACACCAGCGCCGACTGTTTTGCCACCTTCACGAATAGCGAAGCGCAGGCCTTCTTCCATGGCGATTGGCTGTATCAATTTAACTTTAAAGGTTACGCTATCACCAGGCATCACCATTTCCGTGTCTTCTGGCAGTGTCACTTCACCAGTAACATCAGTAGTGCGGAAGTAGAATTGTGGCTTGTAACCCTTGAAAAATGGAGTGTGGCGTCCGCCTTCTTCCTTGTTTAGGACGTAGACTTCTGCGTCAAACTCTGTGTGTGGCGTTATTGATCCGGGCTTAGCTAATACTTGGCCGCGTTCTATATCGTCTCGTTCAACACCTCTTAACAATACACCTACGTTGTCACCTGCTTGGCCTTCATCGAGGGACTTATTGAACATCTCTACACCAGTAACAGTTGTCTTTTTGGTATCGTGCAGTCCAACAATCTCGATCTCTTCACCTGTCTTGACTACACCTTGCTCAACACGTCCTGTGGCAACAGTACCTCGACCCTTTATAGAGAAAACATCTTCAACAGGCATCAAGAAATCCTTATCGACTTCACGCTTTGGCTCTGGGAAGTAATCATCCATGGCTTTTACTAGTTCCATTATCGATTCTTGGTCTTCTTCGGAGCCTTCAATAGCTTTCAGAGCTGAGCCCTTAATGATAGGCGCATCGGAGTCAAACTCATACTTCTCTAGCAACTCACGAATCTCCATCTCGACTAGTTCGGCCAGTTCTGGATCGGCAAGGTCGGTCTTGTTTAGGTACACAACTATACTAGGTACACCAACTTGACGGGCCAATAGCACGTGCTCGCGAGTCTGAGGCATTGGGCCGTCTGCAGCTGACACCACCAATACTGCGCCGTCAACTTGGGCAGCTCCTGTAATCATATTTTTTACATAGTCAGCGTGACCTGGCATGTCAACATGTGCGTAGTGTCGGTTTTCACTTTCATATTCTTGGTGTGAAGTAGCAATAGTAATACCACGCTCTTTTTCTTCAGGTGCATTGTCTATAGCATCATAAGCTACCTGTTTGTTTATATCGGTAGGCAGCTTCTCTGCTAAAACCGTTGTTATTGCCGCTGTTAAAGTCGTTTTTCCGTGGTCTACGTGACCCATTGTACCGACGTTTATGTGAGTTTTGTCTCGCTGAAAGTCAGCCATACTGTCCTCTCCTTATCTTCTACTTACTTAATATAGTGCTTTTAACACATTATTTATCAGCTTTTAATTATACGCAAAACTAATCGCAGTTGTAAACCCCTGACAAACAGCCATTAAGAACCTTCTTGAGCCCCAATTATCTCCTGGGCCACGTTGGCAGGCACTTCACCGTAGTGGTCAAGCTCCATTGAGCTAGCTGCACGACCCTGCGTCATCGACCTTAAATCAGTTGTGTAGCCAAACATCTCTGCTAAAGGTACGTAGGCTTCAATCACTTTGGCCTTGGATCGGTCTTCCATTGTTTCGACTTGGCCGCGGCGAGAATTAATGTCACCCATAACATCACCCATAAACTCTTCGGGTGTAGTAACTTCAACCCTCATGACTGGTTCAAGCAAAACTGGCTTAGACTTCTTGACAGCATCTTGAATAGCCATAGATCCGGCAATCTTAAAGGCGACTTCAGATGAATCCACGTCATGGTATGAGCCATCGTGTAGCGCAACCTTAACATCAACTACTGGATAACCTGCTATTACGCCGCTATCAAGCGCTTCTTTTATGCCTTCCTCCACTGGTTTTATGAACTCTTTCGGTATAACTCCACCTACTATGTTGTTTTCAAATTCAAAGCCTGCGCCACGTTCTTGAGGCTCAGCGTCGATTATCACGTGGCCATATTGACCACGCCCGCCACTTTGTCGTATGAATTTTGCCTCCACATCTTTTGCAGGCTCCTTCATTGCCTCACGATATGCAACTTGCGGCTCACCGACATTGGCTTCGACTTTAAATTCACGTTTCATACGATCGACGATTATGTCTAGATGCAGCTCTCCCATACCACTAACTATTGTCTGTCCAGTTTCTTCGTGAGTAGACACTCTAAAGGTAGGGTCTTCTTCGGCTAACCTCTGCAGAGCTTGTGACATTTTTTCTTGGTCTGCCTTGGTCTTGGGTTCAATAGCAACAGCTACCGGAGGCTCTGGGAAAGTAATGTTCTCGAGCATTATTTGATGATCAGGGTCGCACAAAGTATCTCCAGTTGTTGTACTTTTGAGCCCGACTGCGGCTGCGATATCGCCAGCATAGACACTATCTACATCTTCACGGCTGTTTGAGTGCAAACGCACTATACGACCTAGGCGCTCTTTCTCGCCAGTAGTCGCATTCATCACATAAGAGCCGGCGTGCATTGTACCTGAGTAGACACGGAAAAACGTCAGCTTACCAACATATGGGTCAGCTGCTACCTTAAAAGCAAGTGCAGCAAACGGCTCATCGTAGTCAGCTGGCCTAGTAATCTCTTCTCCAGTTTTGACGTCTTCGCCTACGGCCGGCGGTATGTCCAATGGACTAGGCAGAAAGTCTACAATCGCATCGAGCAACTTCTCAACTATTACGCCACGACCATCTCCGCCACTAACTGCAAAAAATTTACCAGTTAGCACTGATGTACGTATAGCCGATTTAATCTGTTCTTCGTTAAGCTCTCCAGTTTCTAGGTATTGCTCAAGTAAGTGGTCATCATTTTCTAGCGCGCCTTCGATTAAGTGCTGCCGAAATCTTTCGCACTTTTCTTTCATGTCTTCAGGTATTTCGCCAACTTTCAGCTCTTTATCTGTAAATTTATCGTAGGTATATGCCTTCATATCTATAAGATCGACAATACCGTTAATCTCTTGCTCATGACCTATTGGTAAATGTATCGGATACATATGCTTGCTGAGTCGCTCTTGCATTGTCTCAAGACTTTCATAAAAGTCACCGCCAGTCTGGTTGATTTTGTTTATGAAGCATATACGCGGCACGTGGTACTTGTCAGCCTGACGCCAAACAGTCTCAGACTGTGGCTCAACGCCCATTTTCCCGTCAAATATTACAACTGCACCGTCCAGTACGCGCAAACTACGCTCGACCTCTACTGTGAAGTCTATATGTCCAGGCGTATCGATAATATTAATCCTGTGATCCTGCCAAAAACATGTAGTGGCTGCCGATGTAATGGTAATACCT
This sequence comes from uncultured Candidatus Saccharibacteria bacterium, assembly GCA_964415975.1. Lineage (GTDB taxonomy): Bacteria > Patescibacteriota > Saccharimonadia > QS-5-54-17 > QS-5-54-17 > CAYQCN01. The sequence goes on from CAYQCN010000001.1 coordinate 66,220, forward strand.
CTCTCTTGTTCTTGATCCATCCAGTCCATAGTAGCTTCACCTTCATGAACTGCTCCAATCTTGTGCGTCAAGCCAGTACGATAAAGAATGCCCTCTGTGACAGTAGTTTTGCCTGCATCTATATGGGCAATGGTACCAATATTACGTGTTGACTCTAGTGCATATTGCGCATCTTTTTTTGCCATCTAATTCCTTTCTTTATTTATAAATAGTTGCCATTAGGTGATTCTTTTTGATGCCCCGCATTGGGCGAATAAGACTCATAGTCAAACCTCGCCCTCTGTTGTTGACTTGGCCCCTCTGCAAAGCTACGTGCATTGATTACTGCCACTTCCAGCGGGCAGACTATCTGTGAGCTACCACTTCTACTAGGCCCGTCACAATCAATTTTTTGCGCTATTTCTTGGTGGCTCTCACGTGTAAAACTCAGAGCCCCCAAAGCTGCAGCTAGGTGTGAGTTACCTCCCACATGAAAATTACCATTTTTCAACAATTTCTTGTGGGCTGTTTCATATGACGCCTGCAAAGGACAGTCTGTGCAAATAGATTCCGACACTTTTAGAACCTCGCAAGATGCGCAAATGCCCGGTTGGCTTCTGCCATTCGGTGGGCGTCTTCTTTCTTTTTGAATGTATCGCCTGTCTCGTTGTATGCATTGACTATTTCATCTGCAATTCTATGACTCATTGGCTTTCCAGACTTCTTGCGAGTGATCTGTACCAGCCACATAAAAGCTAGATGCGTGCGCCGATTACCCTTAACTTCATATGGCACCTGGTAGTTGGCACCACCAACTCGCTTTGACTTGACTTCCATCTGTGGAGCCATGTTCTCAACGGCCTTCTCAAACACTTCCAGTGCAGGCTGTTTGGTCCTTTTTTCTATCTCGTCAAAGGCATCGTAAACTATGCGTTCCGCCTTTAGTTTCTTGCCGTCTTGCATTACCTTGTTGATAAACCGCTGCACCAATACGCTGTCATATTTACGGTCAGGGTTAATCTGTCGCTGGAGTGATTTAGTTTTCTTACGTGGCATTAGCTTTCCTTCTTTGTTCCATACTTACTGCGTGACTTTGTGCGTCCAGATACTCCGGCTGTGTCGAATGAACCACGTACAACATGGTAGCGTACACCAGGCAAGTCCTTGACTCGGCCACCACGTACTAAAACTACTGAGTGTTCTTGCAGGTTGTGACCCTCCCCGGGAATGTATGCGGTGACTTCTCGGCCATTTGTAAGCCTGACTCTTGCAATCTTTCTTAGCGCCGAGTTTGGTTTTTTAGGTGTCTGGGTAGTTACACGCAAGCACACCCCTCTCTTAAAAGAAGATGGCTTTTCGTATGTCTTGTTGTTGATAGCGTTATTTACTTGGTGTAAGGCCGCAGATTTAGACTTAGATTTAGTCTTCTTGCGAGGCTTCTTGACCAGTTGGTTTATTGTTGGCACTTATCTTTCTCCATGTTCTCTGTTAGCAAACAGTAGTTATTTAAGCAGATTCTTCCTCTTCGGTCAACTCAAGCTCCTCATCAGTTCTGTATCCGGTACCTACTGGTATCTTGCGCCCGATAATGACGTTCTCCTTCAGTCCGTACAGCTCATCCACGCTTCCAGATGTAGCAGCATTGATCAAGATTCGGTTTGTGTCTTGGAATGAAGCCGCCGATAGCCATGAGTCTGTACTGAGCGAGGATTTACTGATGCCCAGTAATAGCTGCCTGTATGTAATAGGCTCTTTGCCTTCAGCTCTCAACTTTTGGTTCTCTTCAATTATTGTAGATTTACTGACTGTATCTCCCGTCACAAATAGACTTTCTCTTGGATTTTCAATCTGCACCCTAGAAGTCATCTGACGCACCACTACCTCTAAATGCTTATCAGCAATGGCCGCCCCTTGAAGGCTGAACACACGCTGGACCTCATCCATTATGTAGCGCTGGACCTCTACTGGATCGGTAAGATTTAGTAAGTCCTGGACATTTACTGATCCAGAAGTTAGGCGTTCACCCGCCTCGACACTCTGTCCATCCTCTACCAGTAGATTGCGGTATTTCGGAATGGTGTACTCACGCGCACCGGAATTCTCACCCTCCACAACAATCTCTTTCTGCTGCACTTTTGCAATGCCATTAAGCTTAGACGTAATTATATCTTTGTCATCTGTGGAACTAGCAATCACATCGCCTGCCTTAACTTCGTCGCCATCAGCTATCATTGCCTGCAGACCATTAAGTTCATAGGCTTGCTTGGGTTTATCGCTAGGAGTTAGTCGCAATGTGTAATTCTCATCGTCATCGCTAACTGTCACAACCCCGTCGATATCAGCAATGTGAGCTTGACCCTTAGGGTTTCTGGCCTCAAACAACTCAGTTACACGCGGCAGACCTTGGGTAATATCTTCACCCGCGATACCGCCAGCATGGAATGTGTTTAGAGTAAGTTGTGTTCCTGGCTCGCCTATAGCTTGAGCTGCCATAACACCAACAGGCACTCTGTGCTCTACCAGATTACCTGTCGATAGGTCCCGTCCGTAACACTTCTGACATACACCGCGCACAGACTTACACTTGAGCATACTGCGCACACTTACACCTTCAACGCTCTCGTCTTTTTCTATCTCTTCGGCCGTATCAGTATCTATCAAATCTCCAGCCTGAACGTAATTGGCCACTGCCTCAGCTGCAACACGTCCATCGATTCTGTGTGCTATGCCGACTTCTAAATCTTCAGCTTCCTCGCGCGACATATAAACACCCTCTTTGTCGCCACAGTCGTTTTCTACAGTAAATATATCTTGCCCGACATCGACAAGCCTTCGTGTAAGATAGCCCGAGTCTGCTGTGTTAAGGGCTGTATCAATAAGACCCTTACGTGAACCACGTGCATCTGAGAAATATTCTAGCTGGTCGAAACCTTCTTTATAGTTGCTCTTAATCGGCAGCTCGATAGTGTTGCCAAACACATCAATTACGTTACCTTTCATACCGATAATTTGGTTGATGGCGCTTAGTTTAGCACGGGCCTGTGAGGTTACAGTTATAGTAGTACTATTGTCCTGCTGTGCAAACCGCTTCTTAACTATTGATAGCAACTCATCGTTTATCTCTTGCCAAGTTTTAACGGTCAACCGATAGCGCTCTTCTTCAGTGATCAGCCCTTGGTCGTATTGATCGCTAATCTCACTTACCTTTTCATCGCCTCTTGCTACAACTTCGTCTTTTTCTTCAGGAATAATGAAGTCATCCATGCCCGTAGAAAGACCAGATGTAGTCGCTGCTTCAAAGCCGATAGTCATAACCCTGTCAGCTACCACGCCAAGCGTGTCCATGCCATATTTATCTAGCAGGTCGGCAAATAAACTTTGTAGTGCCTTCTTGTCAAATACTTGGTTTTGGAAGGGGTACTCATGGGGCAGGATGTCATTAAACATAATTCTACCCAAGGTAGTCACTCTTTGTTCGCCATCGTTACCGATTACTGTTATAGGCGTAGTGAAATGCAACTTACCCTTCTCATAAGCATAAACCGCTTCAGATTCACTTGCATAAGCATGCTCAGGCGACATATCACCTCGTTCGTAAGTTAGGTAGTAGGCGCCCAAAATCATATCTTGAGAGGGCTCGGCCATAACGGTTCCATCAGAAGGATATAGCAGGTTCTTATCGGCTGCCATTATCTCTCTAGCCTCAGTCTGAGCTTCATCGCCTAAGGGTACGTGTACAGCCATCTGGTCGCCATCAAAGTCAGCGTTAAAACCGGCGCATACTAGTGGGTGTAACTGAATTGATTTTCCTTCAATCAATACTGGCTGAAAAGCCTGGACACCGAGTCGGTGAAGGGTTGGAGCACGATTTAGAAGAACGTATCGACCTTCTATAACGTGATCTAGAGCATCCCATACAGCCGGCTGGTTTTCATGATCGTCAATCATTTGGCTAGCTGCTTTTACGTTGTGGGCCATCTCATCAGCTATTAATTTGCCAATTACAAATGGCTTAAACAACTCTAGGGCCATCATTTTCGGCAAACCACACTGGCTAAGCTTTAGGTTTGGGCCAGATACGATAACACTACGGCCTGAATAGTCTACACGCTTTCCAAGTAAGTTCTGACGGAAGCGCCCCTGTTTACCGCGCAACTGATCACTAAGTGATTTCAGTTTTCGGCGACCTCCAGCGGCGCTGACTGCTCGGCCACCACGTGCGTGACTGTTGTCAATAAGAGCATCGACTGCTTCTTGGAGCATGCGCATCTCATTTCGGCATATGACTTCTGGCGCATTAAGGTCAACTAATTTCTTTAGCCGATTGTTACGATTAATAACTCGTCTATACAGATCGTTAAGGTCTGAGGTTGCAAATCTACCACCCGGAAGCTGCACCATTGGTCGTAACTCGGGTGGAATTACAGGAATATGCTGTATAACCATCCATTCAGGGTTGATACCGGCCTTCTTCATGCCCTCGAGCTTTTTCAAGCGTTTTAGCAGCTTGACTCGTCGCTGGCCCTGAGCTTCTTCAGCCGCCTCTTCTAGCTCGGCTACAGTCCCATCAACATCTATTTTACCCAATAGAGTCTTTATCGCCTTAGCGCCTGTCTCAGCTTTAAATACATCGCTATGCTCTCTTCGCAGTTCACGGTAATCGGTCTCGCTTAGCAACGCCTTTTCGACCAATGTCTCTATCTTGGATTTTTTTGTGGTGTAATCTTCCTCTAGCTCTTCTAGCTCTGCTGTCTGCTGTTTTGCAAGCTCTTTGACATCTTGGTCATCCTGCTCAGAAAGTGCTTCAAACTTCTGCTTAATTGCAGCTTTGTTGTTGTCGTAAGCCACTTCCATATCATTGAGAACCTCTTCTTTCTTGTCTTCGTTGACTTCTGTTACTGCATAGCTAGCAAAGTAAGCCACTCTCTCTAGATTTTTTGCAGTCATGTTCAAAACTAAACCAATACTGGATGGAGCGCCTCGCAAAAACCAAGTGTGGGTAACTGGCACTGCTAGCTCGATATGACCCATGCGCTCACGTCGAACTATAGATCGCGCCACCAAAACACCGCAACGGTCACATGTCACGCCACGATAATGAACGCCTTTGTATTTGCCACAATAACACTCAAAGTCTTTGCTAGGCCCAAAAATTCGCTCATCAAAAAGACCATCTTTCTCAGGTTTTTGGGTTCTGTAGTTGATTGTTTCTGGTTTTAATACCTCACCGTGCGACCATTCTTTGACATCATCTGGACTTGCGACACTCAATCGAATTGCATCAAAGTCTGTAGCGCGTTTTTCGTGTAGATAGTTGGCCATTGTTACTCCTTGTCCTTTGCATCATCATCTTTTTCGCTTGCTTCTTCTTCGTATTCGTCTTCAGCTGCACTATCAGTCACGTCTACAGTTGGACCTTGGGCATCTTCTACAATCGGTGTTGTATCGCTATCCGATTCATACTCTTCAGCCAGCACATCTTCAGCATCAACTTCTGTTTCATCTTGCAGTAATCCGACATCGAGGCTTAAACCTTGCAGCTCTTTTACCAATACGTTAAATGATTCTGGTAAATGCGGTCCGTGTATCTCATCACCCTTGATGATAGACTCATAAGCTTTGGAGCGTCCGATTACATCATCTGACTTGATTGTGAGCATCTCTTGCAGGGTGTGGGCTGCACCGTAAGCTTCAAGTGCCCAGACCTCCATTTCTCCAAATCGCTGTCCACCATTTTGCGCCTTACCGCCAAGTGGCTGCTGGGTAACCATGGTGTATGGACCGGTAGAGCGAGCATGTATCTTATCGTCTATCATGTGCTTCAGCTTGTTCATATATATGTAGCCCACCATGGTTCTTTCTTTGAAGTCCTCGCCAGTGCGTCCATCGTAAAGCTGCACTTTTCCGTCTTCTGCGAAGCCAGCCTTTTTAAGCTCTGACTTAATTTTTTCAATCGGCACGCCTTCAAATGGCGGCGATTGCACCTTGTAACCCAAAGCCTGCGCCGCAAGCCCTAAATGGGTTTCAAATATCTGACCTATGTTCATACGCGAAGGTACGCCGAGAGGGTTAAGCAATATGTCCATTGGGGTGCCATCTTCCATGAAGGGCATGTCCTCCTCTGGCAATATTCGGGCAATAACACCTTTGTTTCCGTGCCGTCCACCTAGCTTGTCACCCACCGAAACCTTCCTTAACTGCGCTACATAAATGTGTACTTGCTGCAAAATGCCAGCCTTTAGGTCGTGGCCACTCTCTCTTGAGAATATTTTTACACCCACTACCTTGCCGTGTTTACCACTCGGCATTCGCCTTGAAGTGTCGCGTACATCTTTGGCCTTTTCTCCAAATACTGCTCGCAATAAACGTTCTTCACTGGATAGCTCTTGCTCCCCTTTGGGCGTTATCTTGCCTACTAATACATCACCTGGGTGCACTTCAGCACCTGTACGAATGATGCCTTCTTCATCTAAGTTTGCTAGAGACTCTTCAGATACGTTTGGAATATCCCTAGTTATCTGCTCAGGCCCGAGCTTAGTCTCACGCACTTCTAGCGAGTATTCCTCGATATTTACTGATGTCAAGGTGTCATCCTCAACTAGGCGCTTAGATATAACTATTGCGTCTTCAAAGTTGTAACCACCCCACGGCATGAACCCGACTAGCAAGTTTGCTCCTAGTGCTAATTCGCCGTTGTCTGTACTCATTCCGTCGGCTAGCAAGTCGCCTTTTTTCACCTTTTGGCCGGAGTCTACTCTGACTTGGTGCGATAGTGCAGTACCCTCATTACTGCGAGTGTAATTCTGCAACTTGTAAGACCTCTCGCCCTTGCTCTTATAGTCTATGACTATTTCGCTAGCATCAGCTTTCCTTACCACTCCATCTTGTTCTGCGGTAATGAGCTGACCTGAATTTTGTGCTACAACCGATTCCATGCCAGTGCCCACAATGGGAGAATCTGGCCTTAGTAGTGGCACTGCCTGTCGCTGCTGGTTAGAGCCTACTAGTGCGCGGCCTACGTTGTCTTTTTCTATGAATGGTATAAGGCCGGCCGAGACACCGATCGTTTGCTGCGAAGACACATCCATGTGTGTGACGCGCTCTGCATCTTCTTCACCTGGTCTACCCGAGCGTCTAACTGATATACGCTCATCTTTTATATAGCCATTTTCATCGACTTCATTGCTAGCACTAGCAATCACACTCCCCTCTTCATCTTGAGAATCAAAGTAAACTACATCTGTTGAAACGTATGGTCTTATCATAACTGTTTCAACTTTGGCATCCTTCAACTTCTTTATGTCTGATTTACTAAGCTTAGTTCCCGACTTGACTACTTCTTTGCCACTATCGTCTAGGGCATCTTCTCTTATTTCAAAACCTTCAGCTTCTTCTACGTCCAGCTCGGTATAAACTTTGCGGTAAGGAGCTTCGATAAACCCGTATTCATTAATGCGAGAATAAGTCGTGAGACTTAAAACCAAACCTATTCCAGGACCTTCAGGGGTTTCAACCATACACGCTCTACCGTAGTGAGTACGGTGCATATCGCGTACATCAAAGCCCGCCCTCTCACGAGTTAAGCCGCCAGGTCCAGTAGCGCTCAACCGACGCTTGTGGGTCAACTCTGACAAAGGGTTCACCTGATCCATAAACTGACTCAATTGCGAACTAGCAAAAAACTCCCTAACGCTCGCCACCACGGGTCGAGCATTCAAAAGTTGCTGAGCTGTTACTTCTTCAATGTCATAAACACTCATACGGTCTTTTACGTTTCTGTCCATGCGCAGCAATCCAATGCGGAAATAACGCTGCATAAGCTCACCGACCATTCTTAACCGACGATTAGCAAATGAGTCTACCTCATCGGCCGGTTCTTGAGTTTCATTTAATCTTATTATCTCTTTAACTATGGCTAGCAAGTCATCAACTTGCATGGTCCTATACTCGGTAGTGTTTGGGGTATCTAGCCCTAGTCGTCTATTGATTTTATAGCGACCAACTCTAGATAGGTCATAGCGCTTGAAATTGAAAAAAGTGCTATCGATTAGACTCTTGGCATTTTCTACAGTGGCTAGATCACCAGGTCGCAGTCTTCTATACACTTCGATCAAAGCTTCGCTTGTATTTTTAGCCTGGTCTTTCTCGATTGTTGCGGCAATGTACTCATCGCCACCCTCAACTGCACCCTCAAGAGCAGCCTTGATCTCTTTGTTGCTGCTCATACCAAATGCACGTAATAAAGTTGTTACGGGCAATTTACGTCGTTTATCAACCTTAACAAATATTTCGTTGTTAGATGAGGTTTCAAACTCAAGCCAAGCGCCACGGCCTGGTATGACTTTGGCTCCATAGCGGGGATTAGGCCCAACAGAGTCTTGAGTGAAAAAAACGCCAGAGCTGCGCGTAATCTGAGACACTACTGCTCGCTCAGCACCATTAATAATGAACGTACCGCGACCTGTCATCATCGGATAATCGCCAAGATAAATTTCTTGGTCTTTCACTTCTCCGGTTACTTTATTGACAAGCTCTACAGTTACATAGAGTGAGGCTTCATAAGATAGATGGTTTTCTTTGGCTTCAGCCTCACTCATCTTTGGCTCATCAAAGTGATGATCTTTGAAGGTTAGTGCTAGTTTAGACTCGGTATAGTCCTGTACGGGGTTGATCTCATTGAAAAGCTCTTGCAGACCTTCGTCTAAAAACCACTGAAAAGACTGGTGCTGTGCTTCTAATAAATTCGGTATTTCTAAAATTTTTTCTGGATTTGTAAATGAAACGCGGTCTTGAACTGATGCCATAGGCTCTCTTACTCCTGATTAATAATGATATTTATTCAATATTTTTCGAGGAGCCTCTAATTTCAAACGCAATGCGCCTATTATTCATCCTCATTTTTATTTATTATTGCGACCAAGTATCTAGTTGTCAACAGTCTTTTGCAATAATTTAGCTAAGCAGCGTCTATAACGTCATCTATGATGCCGTAGCTTTTAGCATCACTTGCACTTAGCCACTTATCACGATCTATATCATTTTCAATCGTTTTCTTGGTCTTGTTAGTGTCTTTGGCCATTATATTTATCAGCTCATCTTTGATGCGCAGTATTTCTTTAGCACTTATCTCAATATCTGAAGCAGTACCCTCAAAACCGGTTGATGGCTGATGTATCATTACCCTCGACCTAGGCAGTGCATAGCGCTTTCCTTGTGCGCCGCCACCTAGTAGCAACGCGCCCATGCTAGCAGCGGCGCCCACGCATATCGTAGACACATCGGGCTTGATGTACTGCATAGTGTCATAAATCGCCAACCCAGCACTAACGCTACCGCCGGGGCTGTTAATATAAAGCTGTATATCTTTCTTGGGATTCTCATTTGAAAGGTGCAGTAACTGCGCAACTACCAAATTTGCTACGGTGTCATCGACAGCTGAGCCCAGAAAAATAATATTGTCCTTAAGCAACCTCGAGTATATATCATAAGCTCGCTCGCCTTGGTAGGTTTTCTCTAAAACAGTAGGTACAAGTATTTGTCCGCTTTCCATAAGTAAAATTCTAAACTATTAGCACTCTTAGAGCAATAGTGCTAATAAGCCTAACTATTTGAGTCTTTTTGAGTCTTTTCAGAGTTTGACTTGCCGTCTTCATCTAAAGCAGCAGCACCATCTTTTTTGTTAGACTCAGTCTGACTTGTTGCATACTCGATAAGTTTTTTGACGGTCTTGTCAGCTAGCATTTGGTTCGATATCTCGCGTCTGACTTCAGGCTTTTTAAGTTCTTCTTGAACCTTATCGTCTTGATATTGCCCCGCTAGCATTTGTATCTGCACTTCTACCTCTTCTGGGGTAACTTCCAGCTCTTCTGTATCGGCAACCTTGGTCAACACCAAGGCAGTTTTAGCTCGTTCTACAGCTTGCTCTTTTAATTCTTTTTCAAACTCTTCTTCGCTCTTCTTGGTTTGTTCTAGATAATCTTTTCTCTCTACGCCTTGTTCAGCCAATCGCTTATCGACGTCTTGTGTCACTCGGTCATATTCACGCTCTAACATCGATTCGGGCACATCAACCTCAGCTTGGTCTACTAGCTGCCTGAGTACTTCGTTCTCATCCCGCCTGCTAGCAGCTTGTTCTTTTTCTGATTGCAAGTGACTTCTTACGTCAGTTTTAAGACCGGATAGAGACTCAAAAGGACCTGCGCTTTTAGCGAACTCATCATTTAACTCTGGCTTAGTTACAGAGCTGACACTGTGTATCTTTACCTTAAACTCAACTGTCTGACCTGCCAATGATTTTTCTGGATAATCATCTGGGAACTTGATCTCAAATGTCTTCTCATCACCAGCTTTGAGCCCGATTATTTCATCTTCAAATCCAGGTATAAAATTGCCACTGCCCAGTACCAGTGAATAATTAGTCTCTTGTGCGCCCGGTATGTCTTCACCGTCTTTGGTGCCATGAAAATCCAAAGCTACCTCATCACCGGACTTTGCCGCTCTTTCTACTTGATCACGATCTGCCAGCCGCTCCTGTAGTGAATTGAGAACATCCTCAACCTCTTCATCGCTTACTTCGTTATCTTTAGGCTCTACACTAAGTGTATTTTTATAGTCAGGTAATGTTACTTCCGGCATTACCTCCACAGTAACTTCTATCTCTAACTCCGTATAAGGAACTACCTTTTTTACTTCTACATGGGGATTACTGATCGGATTGATTTGATGCTCTTGGATTGCTTGCCGATAAAGCTTTTCTGCGGCAGCATTCACAACTTCAAGTTGTACTTTGTCAGAGCCTAGCTCTCTTTCTACGACTTCATTGGGGGCTTTGCCTGGGCGAAAGCCCTTAGCGTCTACGTCTTTTCTAAGATTGTTATACACACTTTTTACTGTTGGGGCAAGATCTGCCTCTTCTGCTGTAATGGTAAGCTTAACTTCATTGCCGGTTTGATTGGTTGTAGTGTTCACAGTCTGCTACTCTAACACACTTGCTTTGACCCAAGCAACCAGCTCATCTACACTGCCCTTGCGTTCGTATCCATCATCAAGGCGCTTTATAGTAAATATACCGGACTCTATTTCATCTTGCCCAACAGTCACCACATATTCTATGTCTTTCTTGTCGGCCGTTTTTATCTTGGCTCCTAACTTTCGGTCTGACGGGTCAGTCATGACATTAAGATTATGGCTGCGAAACCTAGATGCCAGCTTTTCGACTTCGTCGAACTGGTTTGCGTCAACCGACAATACAGCCAAATTTATATTAGATTTGAACTTAGGCATGAGTTGATGTGCATACAAAAAATTGGCAGTCCCAACATCACCCATGCCAAAACCTACAGCCGGAACTGGCTGTGCTTGAAATACGCTCAACAGATCGTCATAGCGCCCACCGCCGAATAGGGAGCGATTATTGTCTGGGTTGGAGTCAAATATTTCAAAAACTACTCCAGTATAATAATCAAAACCTCGCTGTATAGTCATATCAAACTGAATATTACTTACACTGTGCTCGTGAAGCTTAGTCGCCAGGCTCCTTAGCTCTTTAGCCGGCTCTGAATCGCGTAACGCATCCGGCAAATCCTGCAATCGTGTAGCCTTCATTAGCTCTAAGAATGGTGACAACTTTTCACCTAATATTGTATCGGCTTGATTAATAAAGGCCTCTTCTGCCATCTTGCCTTTTCTGTCTAGAAGCTTGCCAATCCTTTGTGCGACATCGACATTCACTTCAAGATACTCACCGAATATATAGCTCATCAACTCACGGCTATTTAGCCTAATACTAAACATATCATCACTAGCACCCAAGCCACGCATTATCGAGTGAGCCAAGCGTATGACCTCTAGTTCAGCCGTAACATTATCGGCTCCAAATATATCTACATTTAACTGCCAGTGCTCGCGAAGACGTCCATGCTGCGGGCGCTCGTAGCGCCAGACATTAGGTATAGAATACCATCGTAATGGCAGGTTAAGAGACTGTTGGCGCGCTGCCACCATTCTTGCCACAGAAGGAGTCATCTCTGGCCTAATTGTCACATCTCTGCCACCTCTGTCGATAAAGCTATACATCTGGTCGTTAACTATCTCTTCGCCAGTCTTTGCACGATACAAATCAGTAGATTCTAGCAGTGGCGCATCGTACTCCTCATAGCCATATTGCTCACAGACTCTACGCCACACCTTGTATATATGACGTTGAACGCGCATATCTTCAGGATAAAAATCTCGCGTACCTTTGTAACCTTGAGTTGATAATTGTGTCATTAATTACATCTTAACATAGGTGTTATTTGCTAGAAGAGGGTTGGAGGTGTATAGGGTTAGAAGTATATAGGGTTATAGGGTTGTAGAGGTGTAGGGGTGAGGCAATATAAAGTCTGAGGCCAAACTTGATTGCCCCCTTCCAGAAACCTAACCACTAAAACCCTACAGCCCTCGCACCCCACAACCCTAACTACTCAAACCTCAAACCTAAAACCTAACATCTGACGATTAAAGTTCTGACTTTATCCGGATAAGGAGGAATCGGTAATTAATCCCGTTTTTGCCCAAACAAAGTTCTGACTTTGTTTGGATGAGGAAGACTAAGCCAATATAAAAGTTTCCTATCAGCCCGGATAAAGT
>CAYQCN010000001.1:78928-86387 GCA_964415975.1 uncultured Candidatus Saccharibacteria bacterium
TTTGGATGAGGAAGACTAAGCCAATATAAAAGTTTCCTATCAGCCCGGATAAAGTTCTGACTTTATCCGGATAAGGAGTAATCGGTAATTAATCCCGTTTTTGCCCAAACAAAGTTCTGACTTTGTTTGGATGAGGAAGACTAAGCCAATATAAAAGTTTCCTATCAGCCCGGATAAAGTCAGAACTTTATCCGGATGAGGAGGAATCGACAACAAAAAAGGCCATTGTGGGCAGGGCGTAAGCCGGTGCCACAATGGCCGTAAACTGTTGTCGAATTCCGACGTGGTGCCGGAGGAGAGACTCGAACTCTCACGGGAAAATCCCACTAGGTCCTAAACCTAGCGCGTCTGCCAATTCCGCCACTCCGGCATGAGTGACCTTATTTATTGTACTAACCTAAACTCTATTACGCTAGTATCTAGAGCTATTTTTTGTAAAATGACACTTCGGTGCTACCGTAGCGGCGATTTAACTTGAGTTCGAGATAATTAATCTCTGGCGGGTCTATACGTCTGTGATGCTTGAGAACAAACGTGCCACCATCGATGATAGTATCGCCGATTGTGTCAAATTCTGAAGCGTCGTAATTGTCAAACGGCGGATCTGCAAACGCCAAATCAAAGCTTAAGTCGACTTGCATCAGCCACCTTCCTACTGGAGCGTGGACGATTTGTATCGAGTCAATAAGACCTAGTTTTTTGGCATTTCGCTCTATGATTTCTATCGCCTGAACACTGGAGTCTACTGCTACTGCGAAATTAGCACCTCTACTTAGCGACTCTAACGCCAAAGCGCCACTTCCCGAATAAAGATCGAGCACTTTCAGGCCTTCAATATCACCCAGCACATTAAATGTAGCCTCTTTAGCACGGTCTGATATCGGGCGGGCCAACTCAATGTTGGGCTGCAAAATTTTTTTTCCTTTATGAGCGCCGCCAATTATTCTCATGTTTTTACTCCTATGCCAGCCTCCTCAGCTGCTAATATCCACTCAATAGCAACCGCTTGGATGATGGCTGGGGCTAGCTGACGGCGCACAGTTCTGGCCAACTCTGCTGTCCAGCTTGTCTGCTGAAATTGATCGTAAATATGCGAATGGTGGATTATTTTGGCTTCGGTTTTAAAAAACTCTACAGCACCAAGTCTGCGTGCACCTTTGAGCTTGGTATGATGTATCGAATCTCTAAAGCTGCCACCAATCACTACAGCCGCCACCCCTAACTCAAAATGTATGTGGTTAGATAACAGCCCATCTCTTCCCCACATTTGCCAATTTTGCCTCAACGCATCCAAACGATTAGCTCCCTGAATTATGACTTTATTACGCCTTCTATAAAAATGCTGCCCACCATTTTTGTACATCTCATGTAGCTCCTGCTCGTATGGTACATGGTGAGCCGGTGTTAGACCATCGACAACAGTATGCGATAACCAGGCAGCCTCAAAGGCAGCCCGACTGACATTTTGCTCGCGTAATGATTTTACAAGTGAATGGTGGTGGTTTTCCACGTGATCCAAAAGTGGGCCCGACTCTGTATCTGGATTGTAAAAATGGCTCGGTTCATCCGACCTGTGAATCGACTTCAACTTAATACCGTCAGGCCCATTCATGCCTTCAAAATGCTGCACCTTATCTAAAGACGGAAACTCTGAAAGTTGCACATATGGCTGCATTTGCTTAAAAGCAATCTTGTTGAACCTCTGATGGGCCCCAAGCCAATCCGAGGCATGACGAGAAGTAATAAAACCAGAATACATTCACTTCCACCTAATCTTTTCTTTATTATTGTTTAGCCAATTTTATAGAATACGCTTCACTTAATAGTATAACAATAGAGATAACTTCGTTTAGTCTCGTCTGTCTTGTTCTGCGACCGCATAAATCTGATGCTTGAGCGACACTGGCAATTCGTCTATTTCAATATCTGACACTGTGTCTCGAACGGTTTTTATTAGCTCGAAATCAGTTATGCTAGCTAAACGAAGATCAAGCAGTCCGTGCTGGCGAACACCGTATAGCTGGCCAGGCCCACGAAGCTCTAGGTCGGCTTGGGCTAGACGTTCACCATCATAATAACTCTCAAGCAGCTTCAGGCGCTTACGAGCAAGCCTAGGCTTGGTAGGTTTCAGATAGCAATAGGATTGTTGGCTGCTGCGACCTACCCTGCCCCGGAGCTGATGTAGTTGCGCCAAGCCAAAACGCTCAGCGCCTTCTATGACGATAGCGGCAGCATTTGCAGCATCAACCCCCACTTCAATAACTGTGGTAGACACTAAAACATCAATATCACCGGACTTAAACTCCTCTATACACCTTTGCTTATCTTGACTTGGCATTTTTCCGTGCAAACCAGCAACTTTGGCATTGGGTAAAATCGTCTGCCACTCTTTTAGAGTTTTATCGACACTAGCTACACCCAAAGTGTCGCTATCATCAATCAGCGGGCAGACTATGTAGACGCCTTTACCTTCTTTAACGATTTCGCCAATATGATCATGCATCTGCCTAGAATTGTCGACTACACGAGTAATTACAAGCTTGCGCCCTGTAGGCAGTTCTTTTAAGCGTGAAACTTCAATATCACCATAAACTGTCAAGGCTAAACTCCTAGGTATAGGAGTCGCCGTCATACTTAATACATGAGGAGATAGTTGGTTCGGTTTTGTTATTAATTTTCGCCTCTGCTCAACTCCAAATCTGTGCTGCTCATCTATTACTACCAGACCCAACTCTGGCAACTCTACGTCATTTTCCAGCAATGCGTGGGTACCGACAATTACCGGCAACCTACCACTAGATAGCTGGCTTAAAATAGCAGTGCGATCTTTTGCTTTGGTACTGCCAATCAGCAATTCTACGTCGATACCTACTGCTTTCAAGACTGGCAGCAAAGTCTCATAATGCTGTCTGGCAAGTATTTCTGTCGGCGCTATCAATACAGACTGCAGCGACTCTTTAGCAACTGTGACCATGGCTATTGCGGCTACCACAGTCTTGCCGCTGCCAACGTCACCCTGAAGAAGACGGTTCATGGGCTGAAGCCTTGATAGATCTTGTATGATTTGCCAACTACAAACTCGTTGACTGTCAGTCAGATCAAACGGTAGTTGCTTTAGTAAATGCTCGACTACCGACTTATCAAACTCTATTTGATGAGATTTTTCCCCATTTGCCCAAGACTTGCGTAGCTTCATAGCAGACATCAGAACTAGTAGTTCTTCGAAAGCTAATCTTTTACGCGCTTCTTGCGCCATCGACATTGAGTCTGGGAAATGTATCTGCTTTAAAGCACTGTTAAGTGATAAAAGGCTATGCCTATTTAATATACTCTTCGGAAGCGACTCTTTTACATTTATAGACAGTGCTTGATATATCCATCGACGCAGCTGCTTGGAGCTAATCTTGTCGGTCTCTGGGTATATAGATATTATCCTGGCCGAATTTTTCACTAAAGCCGACGCCACTTCAACAGTCGGCGACTGCAGAGCGTATTTGTTGTATGCAAAGTCTAGCTCTCCCGATACATAAACATCTTCATCTCTGGGTAGCGATCGTGATAAATAAGGCTGATTAAACCATACTGCTTGCAAGCTACCACTCTCATCAGTTATTAGAGCTTCTGTGATAGAAGTACCTTTGCGACTGCGACGGGTTTGTAGCCTAGTTATTTTGCCCTTAACTGTAATTTTGCCTGGCTTGGCCTCGGCAGCCGACACTACAGTTGAGTAGTCCTCATATCTAGCCGGATAATGGTGCAATAGATCGCCAACATTGTAAATACCCAGCCTCTCTAGGCGCCCAGACACTTCTGCACCGACACCATCAATCTTAGAAACTGGATCACTCAACCTCATCTATTTCAGTGTGATACGCACAAATTTACGCTTGCCAACTTGCACTACATCACCTTCATTCAAGTCCAGCTCAGCCTGCGCAATCTGTCGGCCATTGACCTTAACTCCATTCTGGCTCAAGACCCTCCTGCCTTCAGTCTTGCTGTCAACTAATTTTAGTTCGTACAGCAGATCTGCTGTAGTCCAGCTAGAGCCATCTAGCTCAACAATAGGTATGTCTTCAGGGGCCTCACCTTGCTGAAACTGCTTATCGAATGCTTCTTGGGCCGCAACAGCAGCGCCCTTGCCATGAAAGATCGACACTATCTCATATGCAGCCCTTGCCTTGGCTTGACGTGGAGAGCCTTCAATTATTTTGGCGACTTCGTCAAGGTCGATACGTGTATTGTTGATAAGCAACAGCTCAATCATCTCGTCTGGCTGAGCCATGATCGAGCCATACATGTCATTTGGGGGTGTGTTTAGAAATACACCTGTACCACGACTCTTAGACATCAGCTCACCGGTCTTGGGGTTTTCCATTAAATTCACTGCCACTACATGCTTTTCTCTATCAATAAGTCGCTTGACTAATGTACGTCCGCTCATAGCATTAAATATTTGATCGGTGCCGCATAATTCTACGTCTACTTCCATAGCCACGCTGTCATAACCCTGCATAAGAGGATAGAAGAACTCGTGCATGAATATAGGCTGATTTTTGTCTATTCGCGCTTGAAACATATCACGCTCTATCATTTGCTGAACAGTAAAGTTAGAGGCAAGCTCTACAATGTCACTAAACGTCAATTCTGCTAGCCAATCGCTATTGTATTTTACAATCGGCGGGTTATCATCTGAGTCAAAATCCATCAATGGTGCGATCTGTTCACGCCAGGCAGATACATTCTGCTTTATCTCATCGCTATCAAGCTGCTTTCGAGCAGATTGACGTTCCGTGGGGTCGCCAATTCGTGCCGTAAAGTCACCAAACAGCACGATTACTTCATGTCCTAGACGCCTGAACTCTTCAAGTAACATGTAATTTTTGGCGTGGGATAAATGCAGTGTATCTGCAGTTGGATCAACACCTATATAAAAACGCAACCTCTCTCCACTTATTAGTCGCTGTCTGAAGGTATTGAGATCAGGCAGCACATCTTTGATGATGCCTCTATTTAAAATTTTATCTACAGTCTGTTTATCGGTTTTAACTTCCATAGCCTCTCTGTGAATAAGCTTAGATTGTTACTTATATATAGCATTGTATATCAGGCTAGAGTCATGTGCGAATATGTGTTTTTAAATTTCAGACACATAACTGCTATTATAAATCGGCGATTATTGGAGTTTTGTCCTGTCTTAGATTTGCTATAATAATCAACAGGCTTATGTCGTAAGAGTCTGGAGTAGGAATTAAGGGGAATACATCTTTATCATGTCTAATATGAAAAATATATTAAGGTCTAAGTCAAAGGCCAAGAAAACCACTAGCGCTGGAAAGAGCGGAAAGAGCGGTAAGTCTAAAAAGACTAAATCATCAAATACAAAACAGCGCAGCCAGAAAGGCTTTATGTCCAAGTCCACGCCACCAGATATTTGGCATGAGAGGTGGAGATGGTACTTTCACCCTAAACGGTTTAAGGACTGGTGGTTCACAAAAGATGGCGCTTTAGCTGCCCTTAGAATTGCCGGCACAGCCGCCGGAATCGGTATATTGGCACTGGTCGGTCTATTTCTTTACTTTGCTCGCGACCTTCCCAACCCTGGTGAGCTAAATGCTGCCAGCTTACAGCAAACCACTAGATTCTACGACCGAACCGGCGAGGAAGTGCTATACGAAGTATTTGGCGACCAAAACAGGACTTTTGTCGACCTAGATGACATAGGCGAAAATGTGCGTAACGCCACCATCGCCATTGAAGACCGCAATTTTTATGATCAGGGTGCGTTCAGCTCGCTAGGCATAATAAGAGCCGCCGTTAATAACCTGCTCAACCGCGACCAAGGAGTACAGGGTGGATCCACAATTACGCAGCAGTATGTCAAAAACGCACTACTTACACCGGAGCAAACCATAACTAGAAAGATCAGAGAGCTTATTATATCAATCCAGATAGAACAGCTATTTGACAAAGACGACATACTGGAGCTTTACCTAAATGAGATTGGCTATGGCGCAGAAGCCTACGGCGTGCAAGCTGCTAGCCAGATGTATTTCTCCAAAGACGCTGATGAGCTAGAAAACATTGAAGCAGCAATGCTAGCTGCTCTGCCGCAAGCCCCAACCTTTTACTCGCCATACGGGGAAAACACCGAAGCATTGCTAAATCGCGTAGATATAGTAATAGATCTGATGGAAGATCAGGGCTATCTTGATGAAGAAGAGGCAGATGAGGCACGAGACGCTGACTTATTAGCGAAAGTGAACGACACACCAGACGCATATCGAGACATTACAGCGCCTCACTTTGTACTAAGCGTGCAACAACAGCTAGAAGATGAGTTCGGAGTAGAAGAGTTAGCCCAAGGTGGATTCGAAGTCGTCACCACCATTGATCTAGAAAAACAGCAGCACGCCGAACAGGCTGTAGCTGACGGCATAGGCACTATCGAATCAGGCGGCGGTAATAATGCAGCACTGGTGTCTGCCGATCCAAAAACTGGTGAAGTGCTAGCTATGGTAGGTTCACGCGACTTCGAGCACCCTAACTTTGGATCGTTTAATGCAGCTTCTGCTCAAAGACAGCCTGGCTCTAGCTTTAAACCCTATATTTATGCTAAAGGCATAGATAGCACCAATGACTGGGGTGCCGGTAGCATTATGTATGATGTACCCACAGACTTCGGCAACTACGAACCACGTAACTTTGAAGGTGGTTTCAGAAATGAAATGACACTCAGATCGGCACTTGCCGAATCACGCAACATTACAGCTGTAAAGATGTTCTATATTGTAGGAATCGAACAAACCTTAGAAATAATGCAAGAGATGGGCATGACGACATTAGGCCCAGAAACCGACTACGGCTTGAGTCTTGTGCTAGGTTCTGGCGAAGTCAGACTAGACCAGCACACCAACGCTATGGGCACATTTGCCAACAACGGCATAAATGTAGAGCAAACACGAATACTAGAAGTTCGTGATAGCGAAGGTAACGTCTTGCAAGAAAGCGAGGAAGAGCCAGAGGGTGAAGAGATATTTGACCCTGAAACCGCCTACTTGATATCTGATATCTTATCTGATGACGCTGCACGAGCACCGATATTTGGCGCCAACTCACCCAACTTTAATGTTCCCGGCCATACAGTAGCTATCAAAACTGGTACTACCGATGATAGTCGGGACGGCTGGATGATGGGTTACACTCAAGACATAGTGTCAGGAGTCTGGGTCGGCCACAACGACAACTTGCCAATGACAACCGCCACCAGCAACACAGCCGGCCCAATATTCACCCAATACATGGAAAATGCCCTTGAAGGCGAGGAGAACAAGCCGTTCGAGCGACCTGATGGCATACAAAATGTCGAACTAGACGCCCTGACCGGCAATCTGCCAACCGATGAGACTGACAGTACTGTAAATGATGAGTTCCCTAGTTGGTACGAGCCAAGCCCGGC
>CAYQCN010000002.1:0-62352 GCA_964415975.1 uncultured Candidatus Saccharibacteria bacterium
AACGCGGGTTCAGATTAGTGTCAAATCTTTGATTTGTACACTAAATAATTAGATGATGGAATAAGCCTGAAGGGCTTAGTCTGCCATCGTGAGTTAATCCTGCTGGGGTCACCATCAGCAAATACAATAGCCCCGAAAGGGGCTGTTTTATTTGCTAGTTGCTGCAACCGGCGTCGAACCCGGCATCTTGCGAAGCAAAATGGGCGCGACTCGAGATTTGGATTTGTCTAGAGTGTTTGTGCTGGCATATTTTTTGCATTGACATAACCATTATAACATGTTAATGTATTTATAATTCCTTTCTGGATGGAGGGGTGGTTCGGATCTGATCCGGGCAACGGCTATGCTTCGAGCCTTATACGAAGTGCACGTTAAAAATGGAGAGTCGGATGACTTCCACGGAAAAGAAGACACTCGTCAACGGCCCGTCCCGCGAGGCGCTGATCGATGCGTTCAAGTACGCCTATGATCGTCGCCACCCACACGAGGTGGTGTTCGTCACTGAAGGTGGAGCCGAAGTCTCCATCGCTATCAAGGTCTTGCGCCACGATGATGGCAGCGGGAACAGCTTCATCTTCGAGGGAAACGTGAAGAGCGTAACTAGGAACAACGTGCGCTCGAATGTGGGTCGCAGCAACTCCGTAGTGGGCTACTTCAACACCCGTTCGCGGAATGGGTGGATGCAACGAGCTCAGTGACATACAACTCTCCACACCGTAAGGACGTCGAAGCACATAACACGTGCAAATACAGACTCCAGCTTGGTACGACAAGCCAAGCATACGCCGCAGGATGTGGTTCGTCATTTTTGACGAATCTTCTCAAATCCTGTGGCTGTTTCTTTTTAATCAGTATGAGTTTTATACGCATAATAATTGGCGCTAACACTAAAAGTTACTATTTAAGATTTTTATCCTTATTCAAATAAATCTCTATTTGCCGAATAAGGACTACGTGCAATGACTTGGTCATTTCCAGTGCTTGACCTCGGAGCTGACATAGATATGGTTGAGTGTGTTTTTATGCAAAGAGGCATAATATTTTCAAAAACCTTACAAACTGACTCTAAGCTTGCTACACTATTCTGAGTAATGGCAATAAAATTCAAACGCACCAAAATCATCGCCAGCATTGGGCCGGCTTCAGACAGTTATGAGACTGTCGAGAAGTTGATTCGTGTCGGTGTCAATGGCGCCCGTCTTAATCTTTCTCACGGCAATCATGAAGGTCACGCTCAGCGCATAGACTGGGTGAGAGAGGCATCAGAGGCTACGGGTAAGCCAATTGCGGTAATTGCTGATCTGCAGGGTCCCAAGATACGTGTTGGTGAGTTGCCAGAGTCAGGTATTGATCTGGAAGAAGGTGAGGTGGTTAATTTTCAGTTCAAGGCCGATTATGAAGAATCTGGCAATATACCGCTTCAGTTTGATTTTAGCGACAAGATAAACCCTGGAGAGGATATATTCCTATCTGATGGAAAGCTGCAAGTAGGAGTAACAGAAGTCCAGGGTGGCGTCATAACTGGAGAGGTATTGCAGGGAGGCAACCTTAAATCGCGCAAGGGCATCAATCTACCAGATACTTATCTTGAAGGCGATATATTGACTACTAAAGATTATAAAGACATCGATTTTATACTAGGGCAAGATGTTAACTATATTGCGTTGTCTTTTGTGCAGTGTGCTTCTGATGTAGAACACCTTCGCGAATATCTACAAAGCCATAATTCGGACATAAAGATTATTGCCAAAATCGAAACCAAGCCGGCTCTTGAGAATATCGAAGACATTATCAGTGTAAGTGATGGGATTATGGTGGCGCGTGGCGATTTGGCTTTAGAGGCCGGCGCAGAAGTAGTGCCGGTTGTTCAGAGAGAGATGATTAGCTCTGCTCAGCAACAAGGCAAGATCGTGATAGTGGCCACCCAGATGTTAGCTAGCATGACTGATTCTGCCACTCCAACTAGAGCTGAGGTATCTGATATATCGGCTGCAGTGGTAAGGGGTGCTGACTGCTTGATGCTGAGTGATGAGACCGCGTCTGGTAAATACCCTGTAGAGGCCGTAAAGCTTATGAAGCGAGTCAGCCTGTATTCTGAAGAAAATTCTCCATTTGAGCCAGTATTTAGAAAGCAAAACGACAACTCTCAAGGCAGTGCAATCGCATCAGCAGCGATTACACTAGCCCACCAAGTGAAGGCCAAAGCTATAATCGCAGAGACTGCTACTGGGCGTACAGCTCGCAACATAGCTGCTCATAGACCACAGATGCCTGTTATTGTTGCTACTACCAATATGCGAGTAGCTCAAGAGTTAGCTATATTGTACGGTGGCAAATCTTTTTATTACGACGAGCCAGAAGAAGCTGGCGGCAAAGCAATAGCCCATTTGCGCGATGTAGGCAGCCTCGATGTGGGTGATGTGGTGGTGCTTACATACGGTAAGCAGCCTGGTGCTCCTGATGGAACCGATACTATTAAAGTTCGTGAGGTTGAGCCGTCTGCATGAAGACAGTCTATGATGTAGACATTGAAGGCAAGACAGTTCTTTTAAGAGCCGATTACAATGTGCCGATTAGTAGCGGCAATATAACTGATGATTATCGCATAAAACAGTCACTGCCAACACTCGAATACTTACTAGAAAAGGCCGAAGCGGTAGTAGTTGTGAGCCACTTAGGGCGCCCTAAGGGTGAGAGGAATATGGAATACTCCCTGCGCCCTGTAGCTGAGCGCTTACAAGATTTGATCGACCAGCCTGTATCGCTCGCATCGTCTATCGATGAGGTAGACACAGGCAAAAACAAGCTTGTCCTTTTGGAGAATCTGAGGTTTTGGCCAGGAGAAGAAGAGAACAGTGAAGAGTTTGCGGCCGAGCTTGCCGGTCTAGCGGATTTATTGGTGCAAGATGGCTTTGGGGTGGTGCACAGAGCCCACGCATCTACTGAGGCAATTTCTCGACACCTACCTTGTATCGCTGGTGTTTTGCTCGAAAAAGAGATTCGCCATATCTCTGAAGCGCTGGAAAATCCCAAGAGGCCATTAGTAGTCGTCCTGGGAGGTGCAAAGATATCTGACAAGATCCAAGTGATACAGCGGTTCGTTGAGCGGGCCGATCACATACTAATAGGTGGGGCTATGGCCAATACGTTCTTTGCCTATCAAGGTCTAGAAGTTGGTAAAAGTAGCTACGAGCCTGAGCAAGACAAAGTCATCGAAGACTTGTTGCATAAAATTATCCATAAAGAAGGGTCGGATGAATGCAGTGCATGTGATGAATTGAGGGAGCAAGGTCAGCTGCTGGCTACTCAGCATACGATTGAGTTGCCGATGGATGTGGCGGTGGCTAAGAGCATAGATAAGAGTGAGCGACGGATAGTTGTTTATCCCGAGGAGGTTAATAGTGACGAATATATTCTTGATATTGGCCCACGAACTATTGAGCACTTTCAATCCATAATAGCTGAAGCTGGCACCGTAATCTGGAACGGGCCACTTGGCCTGACAGAACTGCCTGCCTTTGCTGAAGGTTCAAACCATATTGCAGCTACTCTCAAGGACAATAAAGATTCTATTGCCAGTATCATTGGCGGGGGAGACACTGCTGGATTTGTCGTGCAGTGGGACCTTGAAGGTGGAGAGAGCTTCACTCATGTCTCTACCGGAGGTGGTGCCGCTCTTGATTTGATGGCAGGCAAAGAGCTGCCGGGTGTGAGCGTTCTCGATTCTTAAAGAGAAATTTTTAGTTGCTACTTGCCTGCTGGTTAGAGTACACTAAATAAGCAGAAGCCTTATGAGTAAACCCTTTATTGCCGGTAACTGGAAGATGAACCTTGGCCTAGAAGCGTCAATAACATTGGCGACTTCAGTCGATGAGCGCGCTAAGGAGCATAAAGAAAAAGTAGATGTAGCTATATTTCCCTCTTTTCACATTTTGAGTGCAGCTAGCGATAAAATCTCACATGCTAAGCTGGGCGCACAAAATGTGTATTTTAAAGATGAAGGTGCTTTTACTGGGGAGGTATCTGCTGCACAAGTGTCTGAGTTGGTAGACTACGCTATAGTGGGCCACTCTGAGAGGCGATATGTGTTTGGAGAAGTTGACGAGTTGATTGCTCGCAAGGCAGCTGCATGTGTGCGCAATGAGCTGACACCAATTATATGTGTAGGTGAGACTCAGCACGAAAGAGAGCAAGGGGAGACCACTCAAGTCATAAATGACCAAATAGCCACCAACTTGACTATGCTGACAGCTGAAGATGTTGCAAGCAGCATAATTGCCTACGAGCCGGTTTGGGCAATCGGTACCGGCAACACGGCCAGGCCTGAAGATGTAGCTAGAGCTATAGACACAATTCATCACAGTGTCGAGGAGACTTTTGGTGCCCGTGCTGCAGAGTCAGTACGTGTACTATATGGCGGTAGCGTAAAGGCAGACACAGCCGGTGCATTTTTAGATATAAACCAAGTCGATGGCCTGCTGGTTGGCGGCTCTAGCCTAGATGGTGATGAATTTGGGGCCATTATTAATCGGGCTGCCGATGGAGCCGAGTAATACCGAGAAGATAGAGGTGAAGGTAAAGACCAAAAAGGCGCCACACTCTTCGCCGCGTCAAGATAGAGACGGTGGCTTTGCGCAAGATATGAATTTAAAATCAGCTTCAGAACCGGTCGAATCAAGCGACAGCCGAACTCTAGATCCGGTCACGGATAAAAAGGACTTATCATACACTTCAGGTAATAGCGAAAAAGATTCGTCGGAGTTGACGCTGGAGTCGGCTTCTAGGGAAATCAGCAACGAGTCATTCGACGACTCCGTAGATGAACCATCTTCAGGTGTATATAAAGAGGGCAGACTGAATTCGAACGAGAGCGCAGGTGATTCAATTCATACGCAAAATCCAGCGATATATAAAGACGGAGATGATGACGCAGCAGGGGTTAATTATCAGTCAACTGAATTTGATGATTTTTACTCGAGCAAATTACAGCTAGATGGTAGTAATCAAAGTGAAGAAAACTCCCAAGAGGGAATAAAATTTCAGAAGGGAAAAGCCTCAAGACAATACTCTCAAAACTCTTGGCGAGTTTGGTTCATATTTTTAATATTCATTATCACTGCCTTTGCCGGATTTGTGACCCTTTATCAACTGGAGGAGCAGTCTCCAGGCTCGGGTATTATTTTTGATTGGTTTTAGTAAGATTGTTGTGCTTGTAGCTGTTTTTCGCTACAGTGTCTGTAACTTTTAAAATTAAATAACAAGAGGAACTTGATATGGACAATAAGCCCAAAGATAGCACAGAGCCAAACACAACAATTCAACCTAATCAGCATCCGCAAGATGATGTTCCAAGCGACAACGAACCTCAAACTGTCGATGAAGCTCTGAGAGATATGGAGGCTAATAAAAGTGCAGAATCGGGTGCGAGCGAGTACCCTGCAGGCTCAGACCTTGGAGGTCAAGAGACTGCCAGCGCGTCTAGCCCTCAGGCTGATTCTGAGGAAAAGTCCGGCTCTAAGAAGCCTCTTTGGATCAGTCTAGCTTCAGTGTTTGTTTTGGCATTGTTTGGGCTGGGTGGCTACATGGCTTATGCACAGATGTATATGCCGCAGCAGGCACCGATTAGCTATTTTGAGCAACTAGCAGACTTTAACTCGGGAGAGTTTGAAGTGAGCTTAGACTTGCCGGATGATGAGCTTGGCAACGATTTTGATGTCAGCATGAAAGGTGAGTTTATCAATACCAATGATGAGTATGCTTTTGATGTTCAGACCAATATAGATTTTGGGGCTGGAGCCTTTGGCATAGATGCAGATTTAGATGTCAGATATGTAGAAGAGGTAGTATATCTGCGCAGCAACCTTATAGAGTTTTTGACAATGGGTATGCCTGCTGGGATGGGCGGGCCACAGATAGACCCAGATGGTTGGTATAGCATAGAGCTCGATGAAGAGCAGCAGGATGAGTTGTCAGAAACATTTGATGTGGACCTAATGCAACTTAATGAAGCCTGCAGCGATGACGACGCAGCTGCACTTGAAGACTATTTACGAAACGATGCAGCTGACAATATAGAGATTTTAGACGCTACGAGACATGATTGGTTTGGCAAAGATCGAGATGGTCAGAGGGTTAACCATTACAGCGGGACTATTGAAGGTACAAGCTTTGTAGCGGTAGCCGAGGGCGCTGTAGAGGTGACAAGCGATGACTGTATATCTGATGATGACATAGAGGAAATAGATAGAGAGCAGGCTGAGAAGGTGTCGCTGGAGTACGATCTGTATAGTGGCAGTGATCACGATGAAATGGTCGTATCTTTTATAGAAGAGGGTGAAAAAGAGTTTGGCTTTACGCTTAAAACCGGTAACTACAATGGCGATATCGATATAAATGCCCCAGAAGAGTCGCAGCCACTCGAGGATATATTAGGAGATTTAGAGGGTTTGTTTGCTCCAGCCGAGCCACAGCCCGAGCCTGGCCTCCCTCAAGATGATGAATTTGAAGAGCTAGAAGAATTCGACTTCGAAGCTGAGTTTGATGAATCAGATTTTCAAGTACAGTAAATATATCGACCAACACTAAAAACATAAAACTCCCTCTTAGGCGAGGGGGTTTTATTTAAATTTTCTACAAAATGGTACTGTTTTGTACTAGATACAAAGCTTTGAAGGCGCTAGAATATGATATGTGACTTTGCTCAAAAACCTAAACCCACAACAAGCTGAAGCAGCTCAGTATACAGACGGTCCGCTATTGATTTTGGCCGGTGCCGGCAGCGGCAAGACTAAGACTCTTACTCATCGTATAGCTCACCTTATTGATGAGCACGGAGTGCATCCGCGTAACATTTTGGCAGTTACTTTTACCAATAAGGCAGCTACTGAAATGCGCGAAAGAGTGTCGACGTTGCTAGGCAGAGACGCCCATGACCGTAGCTTTATGCCGTATCTAGGGACTTTTCACTCAGTATGTGTCCGTATACTTCGCCAAGAAGCTGACAAGATAGGCCTAAGCCGCCAGTTCGTTATATTTGACTCCCAAGACTCGATGGCTGCAATAAAGCAGATTATGCGAGAGCTCGGCATAGATGATAAGCGTTACAAGCCGGCTGCGATTAGGGGTCTTATCTCATCGGCTAAGAATGAACTGGTTGATTATGAAGAATATAAAAGTCTTGCTAGTGGCGACCTGCAGCAGGTAGCGGCCAGTGTATATCCTAGGTATCAGCGCACTCTAAATGATGCACAAGCACTAGATTTTGACGATTTGCTCTTAGCTACAGTCAAGATGTTCAGTCAACAACCGGATATATTAAAGAGGTGGCGAGGCCAGTTTGAATACATATTGATAGATGAATACCAGGACACGAACCATGTTCAGTACCAATTTGTAAAGTTGTTGGCTCAAGAACATAAGAATGTTTGCGTGGTGGGTGATGATTGGCAGTCTGTTTATTCTTGGCGAGGGGCTAACTTTCGTAACATTCTTGATTTTGAGAGAGATTACCCAGAGGCCAAAGTAGTAAAGCTGGAGCAGAATTATCGTTCTACTAGACCTATTCTAGATGCCGCTCAAAGTATTATATCGAAAAATGAGGCTAGGTCTGATAAGGAGCTGTGGACTGAAAAATCCGAAGGCGAACCGGTGCGCATACATCAGGCCGCTAATGACTTAGAAGAGAGCCGGTTTGTGGTGGACCTAATAAGGCAGTTCGGCTATAACCATGAAGATGTGGCGGTGCTGTACCGTACAAATGCCCAATCTCGAGCCTTGGAGGAAGCATTTATCCGTTTCGGCATACCATACCAGATAGTGGGCGGCACTCGTTTTTATGAGCGCCAAGAAGTGAAGGACATGCTGGCTTATATACGCCTCGCCTATCAGCCCGATGACATGTTGAGCTTTCGCCGTATAGTCAACGTGCCCACGAGAGGGATAGGAGCTAAGACGCTTGAGAACTTTCTTGATTGGCAGGCCGCAAATGGCTACACCTTGTCCCAGGCCCTGCACAGTGTAGATCTAGCGCCAGATATTAGCTCACGCGCCAGAAAAGGCCTGCAAGAGTTGTCGGCTTTAATTCAGGAGGCTCATCATAGGCTGGAAGCACCTGGCGATGTCGTGCAGTTTTTGGCTAAGCGATCGGGGTATATAGACTTTCTAAATGATGGTACTGTTCAGGCGCCTGATCGTATTGAGAATGTGGAGGAGCTTATAAATGTTGCTAGTCGTTACGATGACATGTCCGAATTCCTAGAAGAGGTCGCACTGGTGAGTGATGTAGACAGTATGGAGTCGGGCGCAAAGACAGTGACGCTCATGACATTGCACGCAGCCAAAGGATTAGAATTTCCAGCGGTATTTATGGTCGGCATGGAAGAAGGGGTATTCCCTCACTCGCGTAGCTTGTTTGACGAGGAGGAGATGGAAGAAGAGAGAAGACTTTGCTATGTAGGCATGACTAGAGCTATGCAGTCACTTCATCTACTGCATGCCCAATCACGAATGCTGTACGGCAAGACCATGAGTAATTCCCCTGCCCGGTTTTTAAGTGAGATAGAGTCTGAATCTATGCGCGACGATTTCTCGCAGCCAGCTGTAGCTGTTTCTAGGCCTGAGCTTAAAACCGGCGACAGTGTTCGTCATCCTGTATTTGGCATGGGTGTTGTCAGTGATGTCAATGATGCCGAGGTGCAGATAGCCTTTGCCGGTACCGGCATTAAAAAGCTGCTGCTCGAGCATGCTCCCCTAGAAAAGATTGAATAACCAAGGCTAAATCGTTGAAGCTATTGTGGCATTTGACAGTTAGAGCAGGCGTAGTTAGTTACTTGTGGATGTTTAAACCGCGACAACAGCGTATTCGTGGCCTTATAATTCACGAGCAGGATGTACTACTAGTTAAGCACGTAGGAGGCAAAAACCAGTGGACTTTACCCGGTGGCGGGATGCGTATTGATGAAAGCCCGGAAGATACGCTAAAGCGCGAGATATATGAAGAGCTAAATCTCGATATCAATATAGTTGGCGATATTGGCACAGCAGATGTTGATCGATATGGTGCACTTACTACTTACCACATACTGACGGCTAATACTATAAAAACTGTACTTAAGCCAGACCCAGTAGAGCTGCGCGAGGCAAGATGGTTTGACTTAAAAGCTCTGCCCGATGACTGCTCGGAATTAGTGCGGGTGGCTGCTGGAAAGTATTTGGATGAAAATGGTGCCGTAAAAGACTGAAATTGAAGCTATGACCCTATTTAGGTTTGGTATTGACATAAGGGCGAATATTGTTAAAATACTTTTGTGCTTAAATAAAAAGCATAATTCGATAGGTACTGTTCTACGTTTTATATAAGGGTATTAGCCCAGAGGAATAGCATTCTACATTTAATTTCGCTTATGTCACCTAGTGTGTACGTAGCAAAATTATATCGAAACTTATTGTTGCTGTTGGTGGTAGCGGCAATATTGATGGTTACGGGGGTTGTGTCGGTATCGGCAGATAGCGAACGCTCAACTGTAGCTATTACTATATTTGCAGATGGCGAGACCTATGCGGTTACAACCGACGCTGAGACAGTCGGTGAAGTGCTTGAACGTGCTGAGATTGAGGTAAATGATAAAGACTTAGTTGAGCCATCTCTCGATAGAGATATATCTAGTGATACTTTTGCTATCAATGTATATAGGTCTAGGCCAGTAATAGTAGTGGATGAAGACGGGGAGCGCGAGAAGCTTAAAACAGCCTATCGCAGCAAACGCAACATTGCAGAAGCGGCCGAGTCGTTTGATATTTATGATGAAGATGAATTTAGCTCTGAGTTGATAACAGATTTCTTGAGCGCTGAATATGTAGGGTACCGTGTGCATATAGAACGTGCTACGCCAGTCAATTTAATAACCAGTGGCGAACCATCTGAAGTGCGTACCCACGCTGAGACGGTTGCCGAACTGTTTGAAGATAAGGGGCTGGAAATAGGTGATGACGATGTAGTCGAGCCGGGCTTGGATGTTGCGATTGAGTCGGGCATGGATATAAAGTTGGTGCGCATTGGATATGAGACTATCACTGAGGAAGTTGAGCTAGAGCCAGAGACCGAAGAGATTCGAGACAACGATATGCCGGTTGGCCAGCGAGAAGTGGAAAATGCCGGTTCGCCTGGATTGGCATCCATAACTTATGACATCAAATATGAGGATGGCGAAGAAGTGCGTCGTGAAGAGATAAATCGAGATGTAATTGAAGAGCCAGTGACAAGAGTAGTTGTGGTTGGCAATAAGACCAACTATGATGGTGGGCCGCTGAATGAAGAGCAGATGAATGCTTTGGGTTTCTGCGAAAGCGGGATGACCGCTGATAGAAATACAGGCAACGGATTTTACGGTGCATTCCAGTTTTTGCCAGCTACATGGAGGTCTGTGCATGATGGTCCGTACAACATGCCGCACGAGGCACCGTTAGCAGTCCAGAAAGAGGCTGTGCAAACACTGCTTTCGCGCTCAAGTATCTATACCCAGTTCCCTGCTTGTGCCCAGCAAATGCGCAGGGACGGCATTCTCTAGCAGTCAGAAAAACTTACAAACCTTACATGTTAAAATAGTCCTCATGCAGAGCTTTATTGCAGACAGCCATTACGTACTAGTTTTCCAAAAAGACGAACCTTTGATCGCCAATCTAGAAGGTTTCTGCGAGGCTCATGAGATAACAGCTGGTTTTTTCCATGGTTTGGGAGGGGCTATGAGTGTGGAGCTTGGCTACTACCACTTGGATCGTAAAGAGTACGAATTTAATAAACTTGATGAAGTCTTAGAGATTGCTAGTTTGCATGGCAATGTAGCTCTAAAAGACGGAGAGCCTTTTGTTCATGCGCATGGAGTCTTTTCCGATGCAGAGCTTAAGACATATGCCGGCCATGTTAAGGAGCTGGTGGTAGGTGGTACATGTGAGATCCACTTGCAGGTATTTGATGCTAAGTGGCAACGTGAAAAAGATGATGCAACTGGATTGTCGTTAATGAGCTTGCAACGTGAGCGACATACCAAATAAAGCACTCGGTCAGCACTGGTTGTTTGATCGGCCGACTTTAGATCGTATTGCAGGGCTGGCAGATTTAAGCTCAAAAGATACGGTGCTAGAGATTGGTCCGGGTCTTGGTAGCCTGACAGAAGTGCTATGTGAGCGGGCCGGTAATGTAGTAGCGATAGAGGCAGATCCAAGCCTGGCTGAAAGCTTAAGCTCCAGGGTGAGACATGGCAACTTAGAAGTAGTAAGCGAGGACATATTACAGTATGATCTGAGGCTTATGCCTAAAGACTACAAAGTAGTTGCCAATGTACCCTACTATATTAGTTCGCAGATATTGCGACGTCTTTGGGGTGGTGTGGCGCCTCCGGCTTTAGCAGTCTTGTTGCTGCAAAAAGAAGTAGCTGAGCGAGTAGCGGCCGGACCTGGCGATATGTCAATATTGGCATTTAGTGTGCAATATTATGCAGATGTGAGCTTAGGCGATACAGTACTAAAAGAACTATTCGAGCCGGCGCCACAAGTTGATTCGGTGATCTTGCAGATGAAAAAGCGCCAGCACCCATACTTTGAGGCCGATGAACAGCAACTCTTCCGAATAGTGAAGGCCGGCTTCGGTGAACGGCGCAAAAAACTAGCCAATGCACTGGCCGGTGGGCTGCAGCTCGATAAAGAAACGTCTCAGCAATTAGTAGCAGACGCTGGGCTTGATGTTAATGTACGCGCTCAAGAGCTGTCTATGCAGCAATGGCAAGAACTGTATCATGCGTGGTATCATCAAATTGATAAGTAGTAAGCTGAAACAACTATAATTCATTTTTATGCAGGCTACCCTAGCAACAACCGAAGACATAATAGGCATCGTCTATGTACAGGCTACGACTTGGATTGCCACTTATCAGAGTGATAAATATGACATTCTAGAGTCTGACCTACGGGCAATTGACTGGCATGGCAAAATACCAGCTTGGCAGCACATGGTGAAGAGCAGTGATTACAATGTGTATGTCGTTAAGTCTAGCGATGGCAGCGTGCATGGCTTTGCGTCTTTGATGTGTGATGCTGAGGAGGAAAGCAAGCTGCAGGATATGTATGTCTTACCCGAGTTCCAATCTAGAGGCATCGGAAGTGAGTTGATGCAAAGAATACTTGCTGATACCGACGTACCGATAAGTTTGCACGTAGCTGATTACAATAAGCAGGCGATAGGTTTTTATGATTCGTTTGGGTTTGTTAGCACTGGCGGGGTGAGTCAGTATAAGCTGCCTAATGACAAAACTATACCCACTATCGAGATGCGCTACAGACCAAATTTCACTGAGCCTGAGGAGACTACTCAAGAACCGCAGCTTGTCAGCAGGGCTAAGTTGGCGCATATGCTCAATGAGCGTGAGAGCACTATCAAGTGGTATGTAGAGCTGGGGTTGCTGCCCTTTGAGCAGGCAGGCGAGGGGTTGCGCAGATATTTTGATGTCGAGGTTGCCCGTGATAGATATGGGCAGATTAAGCATTTGCAATCTATGGGCTATTCTCTTGAGGATATAGCAGATTATTGGCAATCTAGTGAATAGGTGTAGTATTAAAGGTAATGCTTATACGTGCTGTCTTTTTTGGCATAACCATATCCGTCTTTGCTTGGCTGAGCAGCCCAACTGTAGCTGCCGGTTCGCCCTTAGTTAATACCAGGGTGGTTATAGACGACCCAGACGGCCTGGCCGAAGTCAGTCACAGTTTTGACTTGAGTGACTTGCAGACAGCAGAGTTTTATTTGCTGGGCGAAGATGTTGAAGATCTTCACATAACAGATGAAAGCGGAGAAGAGCTGTCATTAGAGTATGATACCCGCTCCTCATGGACTGGAGGTCATAATTCATCGCACAAGGTCATCTCTGCAGACGGGTTGCATGGAGAAGAAATAGTTATCCAGTACAAGACCAACGACATCTTGCACAGTGATGGTGAGAATATGAGGACGATCGTAGCCAATCTCGATGGCGGGCTAGGGATTGATTGGGAACTGGATGTATTGCTGCATGACGATTTGCGCTCTATCAACTACCAACCCACCTTAAAAGATGTAGCTAGAATTGGTGATTATAGGCGGTTTACTTTCAGTAGCCAAGATTATCAGCGACCGATAATTGGCCTATCGGCGTCGACTGGCCAGAAGTTTGAGCTTAGTCAATCAGTTGGGCTGCCGAGTCCAATTTTGCGGCCTCGTGAATATGGCGTGTTTATTCCTAGTGACACCCACAGCCAGACTGCCTATATATTCGACGGATCAATACCTGAGAATGTCTATGGATTTGTAGACAGGCTCGGGAATGTAATGCTCAATAAGCGAGTCTGGCGACCTGGATCTACTGAGCTGGAGATAAAGTCTATAGTGAGGGTCGAGCATCTTCGCTATGACCCTTCTTCTGCTGGCGGCATAGACGAAGAGATAGAGGGTAAAGATATATATCTCGACTCTGATCGTTATTGGCCGACAGATGGTGAAATAGCAAATCGTGGCTCTAGTTTGGTTGAAGGTTCTGAAACTAGCTGGGAAGCGGTGCGTTTGTTGCACGATTGGGTTAAAGACAATATAGAGTTTGATTTTGAAAGTAGCTCTCGAGTGTCTGCTGATGAAATTTTGGAAGCAGAGTCTGGCAATGCTCAGAGTGTTGCCGATTTATTGGTAGCCCTTTTGCGCAGTCAGGACATACCGGCTCGAGTAGTCAAAGGTGCGGTCACCGATGGCGCTGGAGTCGGAAGCGACGGCAGTCACACTTGGGTAGAGGCATATGTATCTGGAGTGGGGTGGGTCATGCTAGACCCTTTATGGGCAGATATATTCGACAGTTTTGGCTACATTACTTCGGACCGAGTAGCTGTAGCTCGTATAGCAAATGAAGATCAATACAGGGAGTATAAGCGCTACGAATCTAAATACAGTATGGAGCTAGATAACGAGTCATGGCCACAGGAAGATGCTGTATTAGAGTCGAGTGTAGTGCAATATGCGGTTGTGCCGGGAGTGTTTTATGAGCGCAAGTTTATAATCAATAAAAGCGGATGGGTGGTAGACGATGTGGCATGGGAGGATGAAGATATTAGCGGCTCGTTAGCGCCCTGGATGCGAACTAGCTTAGGCAGCGGTTGGAGCTTTGGCTTTGATGTTAGCCGACTCAATGTCAGCGTAGATGATGAGCCAGTGGCTTTTACCCACTCTAGGTCTTGGTGGCCATTTATAATATTTTTGACAGTCGCTATTACTGTCGGCATGATACAATTTTACAGATATCGTATAAGACACTACTTAAGGAGACGTACCAATGGCCAAATTTTTTCTTAGTACGCCTATCTACTACATCAATGATCAGGCTCACATTGGCACTGCCTACACTACTATAGCGGCCGATGTTATGGCTAGGTATAGGCGCGCTCAAGGTGATGAAGTGCTATTTACAACAGGCACTGATGAAAATAGCCAAAAAACCGTCAAGGCAGCCGAGGAGGCTGGTCAAGATTTGGGTGAGTATGTCGATAAAATGGCAAAAGAATGGAAGCAGACTTTTGATGAGCTAGATATTAGCTATAGTCAGTTCGTTCGCACCACCGAAGAGCGACACCAGAAGTCGGTCTATGCCTTGCTTGAGAGCATACGCGATAAAGGCGATATTTACCAAGGTGTATACGAGGGATTATATTGTTCTGGCTGTGAAGATTTTGTAAAGCAGTCCGAACTGATAGATGGAAAGTGCGCCGAACACGATCGGCAGCCTCAGGCGTTGAAAGAGAATAACTACTTCTTCAAATTAAGCCAATATCAAGACAAGCTGCTCAGTTACATCGAAGAGCACCCAGATTTTATACAACCAGACTCCAGACGTCATGAGGTTAAGGCCTTTATAGAAAGAGGTCTAGAAGATATTAGTATTACCAGGGAAGGACAAGAATGGGGCATACCTTACCCTTTTGACTCCGAGCATACGATATATGTCTGGGCTGAGGCGCTGATTAATTATCTGACAGTAACAGGTTACCCGGGAGAAGATTACAAAGAATGGTGGCCGGTCGATGTGCATTTGGTTGGCAAAGGAATTATTAAGTTTCACTGCATAATCTGGCCGGCCATGCTGATGAGTGCTGGACTTGAGATGCCGAAGCAGATCTTTGCTCACGGACATCTAAACTTAGCCGGCAAAAAGATGTCTAAGTCACTAGGTAATATTATCGGGCCTAGGGAGATGATGGACAATTATGGTGTTGATGCGACGCGTTATTTACTTTTGCGAGATACTCCTTTTGGCCAAGACGGCGATGTTACTAGGGACAGATTTCATGATGTATATGTCAGCGAGTTAGCAGATGATC
Source organism: uncultured Candidatus Saccharibacteria bacterium (assembly GCA_964415975.1). GTDB lineage: Bacteria > Patescibacteriota > Saccharimonadia > QS-5-54-17 > QS-5-54-17 > CAYQCN01. The sequence continues at coordinate 15,385 of CAYQCN010000002.1, forward strand.
TAGGTAACTTAGTCAGTCGAGTGAGTGCAATGCTCAAGAAATATTGCAATGGCATGATTGGCCCTATTTCCGATCCGGCCCATGACACCTCTAGATATCACCGGGCAATGGACGAGTGGAGGCTGGATACAGCTCTGCACGTTGTATCGGAGTTCGTAAAAGACCTCAATCTTTACATTGAGGAACAGAAGCCTTGGGAGGTAGCAAAAACTGACAACGAACATGTGAGAGATATACTTTCTTACCTATCAAGCAATCTAGTAGAAGTGGCGGGGCTTTTAGCCCCATTTATGCCGCAGACTGCAGAGAGGATAGAGGGTGCTTTTGGCGGTGACCAGCTACAAGAACTAGAGGGCCCATTGTTCCCCAAAGAGCATGCAACTGATTGATACGCACACCCATCCGCATATGCAAGGGTATAAGCTCTCTTCTAGTGATTTTTTTCAAAAGACCAGAAAAGAAGGGGTCGGTGATATAGTCTGTATCGGTACAGATAGCGGTGATAGTCATAGGGCTATAGAGTTTGCTAGGCGGCATAACACATGGGCTAGTGTAGGATTGCACCCCCATGACGCTTCTCGGCACCATGAAGATTTTCTAAGTATTAAGCAGCTTTTGCCTGATGAGAGAGTAGTGGCTATAGGTGAGTGCGGGCTGGATTATCATTATCTAAACTCTACTAAAGAAGAGCAAAAAGAAGCATTGCATGCGCAGATAAACTTGGCCAAGCAGTACAATTTACCACTCGTATTCCATATTAGAGAGGCTTTTGATGACTTCTTTGCTATATTCGATATGCATAAAGGTATCAATGGAGTTGTACACTCATTTACTGCGGATATCGCTACTATGGAGGCTTGCATACAGCGTGGCTTGATGATTGGTGTAAACGGTATAGCGACATTTGCCAAAGACCCAAGCCTTACAAACGCACTAGTAAGTTTGCCGCTGGACAGTCTAGTCCTGGAAACAGATGCTCCCTTCTTGACCCCTGAACCATATCGTGGTACTATTAACCATTCGGGCAACACCCGTGTAGTGGCAGAGTATATTGCAAAAATAAGAGGCGAATCATTTGACATGATAGCCGAAACTACTACACAAAACGCCCGTCGATTATTTTCTATATGAATCAACAACACAATCCACACGAGTTTCCAGTACCCGAACAGTTCCGTGGCCAGTTTCAGACTGGAGCTAGGGATGAAGGTCAAGACGTCGGCTCCAAGGCAGCTGGGAGCGAAGGCGCATCCGCTATAGATATGGCTAGATGGGCAGTTGCAGAGGCTGTCGGTCCAGATAGCTTAGGTGGCTCAACAGAGTCAATGCATCAAGAATCAGGCGCTAAAGAGGTTACTCCAAGCAGCCCGGAAGCTACTGTAGGTCGTGTTTATTCTATCGGTCAGGAGCTAGACAGACTGCGTAACCGTATGCTAGAAGGTTAAATCTGATGGGTGTTAGCAATCACTTCACCGCACTAGCCGGCCTTAATCGCTTCTTCAGCAAGAAGTTGAGTCGTAATGGATTGATTCAAAAAGAGATTAAATCTACAAGCGACATATTCCCACAAGAGCAAGGTCACAAGTATGATTTCTTTTACTATGGATATATAGATGATGATACACAAGAGTGGGTATTTCATGATTGGCAAAAACCTGGCAAGGATTGGCAGGTATCGACTGTAAGATATTTAGTAAAACCGGATAGAGTATATAGAGCAACGGAAGGTTCATCATACCAAGAGATTGGCGGTGTAGAGCTAGAGCGTTTTGAGCGGGCCGTAATGCGATATTACAATCGAGTAGCTGAAACAATTTATAATTAGAGATATTATGATATATCTTGATCATGCATCAGCCACTCCAGTTGATAACGCTGTTTTAGATGCTATGCGCCCTTATTGGCAAGATTATTTTTATAATCCATCAGGTCTATATAGGGCGAGCCGAGAGATAAAGCGCGAGCTTCAGAACATTCGCTCTAGGTCAGCTAGCACAATTGGAGCGCAAGCACACGAAGTCTATTATACAGCTGGCGCCACAGAGGCTAACAATATGGCTATTGGTGGTATAGCTAAGATGTATCCGGGGCGTAAAATCGTAATTAGCCAGATTGAACATGATGCAGTTCGGCGCGTAGCTCATGAGGCTGCTCAGACTCGGGAAGTGCAAGTAGACAAAGAGGGTCGTATAAGCAATAAAAGCTTAAGTGAGGCTATCGATGACGAGACAGTTCTTGTCAGCATTGAGCACGTCAATAGCGAGATTGGCACTGTTCAGTCTTTGCGAAAAGTGGCGGCCTTGGTCGAGCAAATAAAAGATAGCCGTCTTCAACGTGGGGTGGAGACCCCGTTATATCTGCATACTGACGCCTCTCAAGCCATCGATGTTTTAACGTTTGATGTAGAGGCTCTAGGCGTCGATATGGCCACCATCAATGGGGCCAAGATTTATGGTCCTAAGCAAAGTGGTTTGCTGTATGTGCGAAAAGGAGTGGAAGTAGCACCTTTGCTGCATGGAGGGGGTCAGGAGCGAGGTATTAGGGCCGGTACCGAAAATGTAGCTTTTGCAGCTGGATTGGCTAAGGCCCTAGATATAGCAACAGAAGGTCGCAAAGAGCGACAAAAAAAATATGAGTTATTACAGTCGATCTGGCTTGAATTCATAGACAACACAGACGGAATAGAGCTCAATGGTAGTCGCAGACATCGAGTCCCGTCCAATATTAATATTGGATTGAAGGGTGTAGACGGAGAGATGTTAGTCCACTATTTGGATGCAGGGGGTGTACAGGTGTCGACAGGTGCGGCCTGCGCGGCCAATCATGATTCGCCCAGCCATGTGCTAAAAGCGATAGGGCTCGATGAGGCACTTATTCAAGGCTCTTTGCGTCTCAGTTTTGGTCGTCAGACCCAAAAAACGGATGCAAAGGATGCAATAAAAATTTTGTCTAAGTCTGTTGCCAGATTACGCTCAAGTCAGTGATATACTAAAGTTATGCACTGGATTATGTATTTGATTGGTGGATTGACTATAGTGTGCGGTGCCATGTTGGCGCTTGGTGTTTATATTTCGCCAAAAGATGAACTTGAGAAAAGTGCCGTTATAGTTGCGGTTAGCGGTGGAGATACTATATCCCGCACCAGAGAGGCAGTCGACCTATATAAAGCTGGCTGGGCACCGCGTCTTATATTTTCTGGGGCTGCCAAAGATCCAGACAGCAAATCCAACGCAGAGGCTATGCGAGACTATGCTGTGGGTCGTGGCGTATCTCCTGATGTAATAACCTTAGAGGAAGAGTCCGGCAATACTAGGGAAAATGCTACTCGTTCGGCGGCATTAGTTGAGGCTCTTGAATATGAATCTGTCATTTTAGTGACATCACCCTATCATCAGCGTAGGACATATATAGAGTTTAGCAGCCAGCTAAATGATGAAATAAAAATCATAAATCACCCAGCAACGGATGAGCAGTGGAGCAGGCGGGCTTGGTGGCGGTCGCCTTTTGGCTGGTATATAACTGCTAGTGAGGCACCGAAAGTATTGTATGCGCTAACGCAAAGTTAAATTAGCTACATCTATTAGGTAGATTAAATAATCCATATATAAACACGAGACAAGAGAGGTTCAAGGTTTTAGCCGAATAAGACCAATACTATGCTCCATGCCCTCGCTGTCAAGGTCGGACCTTGACAGCGAGGGCATACCGGGAGAAGGTGTAGAGTGTTTTTGGTGATTAAGTCTGTTGGTGAGTTATAGTGAGAAGTATGAAAGTATTTGTCGGTATGAGCGGCGGTGTTGATAGCTCGGTAACGGCGGCTCTGTGTAAGCAGCAGGGACATGAAGTTACTGGTGTTTATATGAAGAATTGGACGCAAGACATTGCCGGAGTCGAGTGTGCTTGGCGAGACGATTTAGCTGATGCCAAAAGCGTGGCTGCTATTTTAGATATAGACTTTTTGGTTTTTGATTTTGAAAAAGAGTATAGGCACCGGGTAGTAGATTATATGGTGTCTGAATACAGAGCAGGCCGCACACCCAATCCTGATATTATGTGCAACCAGGAGGTCAAGTTCAGGCTATTCTTAGATACAGCGATTGAACACGGAGCCGATAAGATAGCTACAGGTCATTATGCGCAAGCGGTAAATTGCAGGTTGCTAGCCGGCAAAGACGACAGTAAAGATCAGAGCTATTTCCTTTATAGGGTTAGTGCTGAGGCGTTAGAGAAGACTTTATTCCCACTTGGCGGATATATGAAATCAGAGGTTCGAGACATGGCCGAAGAGTTTGGCTTGCCGACAGCCAGCAAACCCGACTCACAGGGTATTTGTTTTATTGGAGAGGTGAGTATTAAGGAATTCTTGCAAGATTATATCGATACTCGACCTGGGCCGATAGTTCATGCTAAGACTGGCGAACAGCTAGGAGAGCATGAAGGGGCGGAGCTTTATACCATAGGCCAACGCCAGGGTCTAGGTATTGGTGGTGGTTTGCCGCTCTATGTCTGTGACAAAGATGTGGCCAACAACACAGTCTATGTGACCGACAATCTAGGCGAATTGATGATAAAAGAATTTTCAATCACTGATTTGCACTGGATCAATCATGCGCCAGAGGCTGACGAGGAATATCAGGTGCGTTTGCGGCACCAAGGTGGATTGAGCCCTGTATCAGTAAGCCGGCTAGATGAAGACACTGCCCATCTCTCGCTGACTGAGCCGGAAAGAGCCATCACTCCAGGTCAGTCGGCTGTATTGTATCGGGAAGTAGATGATGGGCTGGAGGTGGTTGGTGGGGGAATTGTTTGCTAGTAATTAGTTATCAAGTTCGTAAAGTTATAAAGTTAAAAGCCTTAAAAGCTATACTCAGCTCATACTCCAACTCTTTACAAACTTTATAACTTTCAACTTTACAACTAAACTAACCCTACAACCCTAACCACCTGCCGAGTGTATTTTGGCGAATGGTTGTTTTTGGTTACAATAAAACTTATATGACAGCCCAAGAAATTCGTCAGAAGTACTTGGAGTTTCTCCAAGCGAGAGATCATGTGGCAATCCCAAGAGCTAATTTGGTGCCACAAGACGATCCTACCACACTCTTTACGGGGTCCGGTATGCAGCCGTTGCTGCCGTACTTGCTGGGAGAGGAGCATCCAAAAGGAGTGCGACTTACAGACTCGCAGACATGCTTACGGGCAGAAGATATTGAAGAAGTGGGAGACAATCGCCACACTACATTTTTTGAGATGCTGGGTAATTGGAGCTTGGGTGATTATTTCAAAGAAGAGCAGTTGCGCTGGTTCTTTGAGTTTTTGGTGGATGAAGTCGGGCTGGACCCTAACAGGCTTTATGTGAGCTGTTTTATAGGTAATGAAAAATTGGGTTTGCCGAAAGATGAAGAGTCAGCCAATATTTGGCAAAAACTATTTGCTGAAAGGGGTGTCGATGCCATGATTGTGACTATCGGCAGCCAGGCAGATGGCGACCGGATAGGAATGCAAGGCGGCAGGATATTTTATTATGACGAAGAAGAGAACTGGTGGAGTAGGACTGGTAGCCCCGATCAGATGCCGGCAGGAGAGCCAGGTGGTCCGGATAGCGAAGTCTTTTATGACTTTGGTGAAAGGGAGCACGATGAGAGCTATGGTGAGCCTCACCCAGCCACTGAATCGGGACGGTTTTTAGAGATAGGCAACTCAGTCTTTATGCAGTATCAGAAAACAGATGATGGCTTCAAGCAATTACCTAAGCAGAATGTTGATTTTGGTGGTGGCTTAGAGCGAATCGCGGCTGCTGCTATAGACAGTCCGGATATCTTTCAGATCAGCCTACTCAAACCTATAATCGATGGTTTAGAAGAGATGAGCGACAAATCTTATAACGAACACGCTCAAGCCATGCGCGTAATAGCCGATCATCTAAGAGCAGCTGTATTCTTGGCTGCTGACGGCGTAGCGCCCAGCAACAAAGAGCAAGGTTATGTAGCTCGTCGTTTGATGAGGAGGGCTATAAAGTTTGCTTTTGATTTAGACATCGAACAAGACCTAGTTGTGCGCAGTGCGCCTCTTGTCATTGAGTCTTATAAGGATGATTTTCAGGAGTTAGAAAATCGGCAAGATGAAATATTGGATATATTAAAGAAAGAAGAAAGTGTCTTTCGCCAAACTCTACGCAAAGGTTTACGCGAGCTTGAGAAGATGGTCAATCACCGACTTAAAGAGGCTGGTAATATAAAAAATGTAGAGATAGCTGGCGATGATGTATTTGTTCTGTATGACACTTTCGGCTTTCCCGCAGAGTTGACTGCAGAAGAAGTCTCGAGGCTGGGTGCGAAATTGTCTGATAACTGGATACAAGACTTCGAACATAAACTAGATGAGCAACGCGAACGCTCGCGGACGGCTAGCAAGGGGCAGTTTAAGGGTGGCTTAAGTGGCAGTGGTGATGTTCACAAAAAATACCACACTGCTACACATCTCTTGTATCGAGTTTTACGTGAAGTTTTAGGTGATCATGTAGTGCAGCACGGATCCAATATTACTGATGAGCGATTAAGGTTTGACTTTTCTCATCCTGAAAAAATGACAGCCGAACAGAAGCAGGCAGTAGAGCAGATAGTCAACGAGCGAATTGACAAAGACCTTTATGTTTCATGGGAGGAATTGCCCACCGATGAGGCGATGCGACGTGGCGCGTACGGTGCTTTCGGTGATACTTATGGTGATACTGTTAAGGTGTATTCGATGAAAGATGATAATGGCAAACTGTATAGCTTTGAGATATGTGGAGGACCGCATGTAAGTCGCACCTCTGAGCTAGCTGCAGATGGAAAGCGCTTCAAGATTAAAAAAGAAGAATCTTCCAGTGCTGGCATTCGGCGCATCAAAGCAGTCCTTGTTTGAGCTAAGTTATAATCTGAAATCGGTTATGATAAACTGATTGGTGTATAGATTTATGGTATTAGATAAACTTAAAACCCGGATACGAAAACAGCCCCAAGACCGCTACGTAGTAGCTCTAGATGTAGGGACTGAATATGTTAAAGCCCTGATAGGCAGGGTGGTTGATGCTGAAGATGGGGCTGGCGACCCTCGGATGGAGGTGGTAGGTGTCGGGCGCAAGCATCAGAGACTAAGTGATATGCACTCCGGCGCAATAGCTGACATCGCTGGCGTAGTAGATAACTGTGACGCTGCTTTGAGCGAGGCCGAAGAGATGGCGGGAATCCAGGCCGATGAAGCTGTGGTTGGTGTGGCCGGGGAGCTAGTCAAGGGCAGCACGACCACAATTAAATACAAGCGTGATGACAGCAAGAAGTCGATAACTGATGAAGAGCTAGAAGATATCATAGAGAGAGTCCAGGCTAGGGCGCTAGAGCGGGCAAAAGCAGAGCTAGCCTGGGAGTCTGGCGTAGATAATATTGAGATCACTATGGTGAATGCGGCTGTAGTTAGTGTTTCTATAGATGGGTACAAGGTGACAAATCCGATAGGCTTTCAGGGCAAGCATGTTTCTGTGCAGCTGTTTTGTGCTTTTGCGCCGATGGTGCATATCAGTGCGCTTGAGCGTGTAGCTCTAGATCTGAATCTTAATTTGATAGGCGTGACGGCAGAACCTTTTGCAGTGGCTAAGTCGGTTGGTGCGGATACTGGTGAGAGCTTCAGCGCGATATTTGTAGATGTGGGCGGAGGTACAACCGATGTAGCTTTAGTAAATGATGGCGGTGTAGAGGGCACTAGAATGTTTGGTATTGGCGGTCGAAGCTTTACCAACTCTATAGCCAAGCAGCAGAACATTACCTTTGAGGCAGCTGAAGAGCGAAAGCTTGAACTTACTACTGAAGATAAAGACAAAGATATCCGTAAAAGCCTGTTGCCAACAGTCAAGGTATGGCTGAGCGGAGTGGAGCTGGCGTTGAGTGAATTTGACACAGTGGATCAGTTGCCAAGTAAAATACTTTTGTGTGGCGGTGGCTCAGGCTTACCCTACATACCAAAAGCTCTTCAAAGCGAAAAGTGGCGAGAGCAAGTTCCTATAGCAGATGACATTGTGGTTGAGCACATTCGACCCGATCAGGTTAATAGAGTTAAAGACATTACCGGCAAGGTGAGCGATTATTCATTTATAACTCCGATGGGTTTACTCAATATTGGCCTGGATGCCCTTTCGGCCGATGTGCCTAGCAAGCGATTTATAAACAAAATTAATAAGGCGATGCAGAACTAATGAAGCAAATATATCTAGATGCCGACGACGAAATAACAGCGATTATAGGCAAGCTTGAGCATATAGAGAATGAGCGTATAGCTCTTATACCTCCGAAACGCTCAACTGCTTTGCAGAGTGTAGTAAATCTTAAACTGCTAAAAAAAGCTGCCTTATCTCGTGACAATGAGCTGGTGTTGATTACTAAAGATCCTGTGATTACAAACGTAGCCTCGCAACTTAAATTAATGACAGCGCCAAATCTTGAGACAGAGCCGTCTGTACCAGAAGCCAAAGATTCTGATCCCATTCCAAGCGATACTATCGATGCTTCGGAGGTTAGTGATAAAGATTACTCAAAAGCCGGCAGTGCAGCAAGCTCACTAGAGGGCGATGAGGGCAACGATAAGAAGAAACCCAAAGCGGCCACCAAACATCAAAAGGTTCCCAACTTCGAAAAATTCAAAAAGAAGATACTGCTTGGCATTCTGTTGCTCTTGCTGTTAGGAGCCGGTTTGTGGTGGGCATTATTTGTAGCGCCTAATGCCCAGATAAGTATAGACGGTCTCACACAAGATGCTAGAGCCAATATTGAGTTCAGGGCAGACCCTAATGCCGAAACTAATATAGAGGAGCGTGTATTGACTGCCGAGATGGAACAAGAAAGTCGCACGCTTAGCACCACCTTTGAGGCTACCGGCGCGGAAACTATTGGCGAGCGAGCGACCGGCAGTGTGACGATCACTAATTGTACTGCTCAAGGGGATATCACAGTTAGAGAAGGAAGCCGCTTAACCGCTGCCAATGGCCTAGTATACAATGCCACTGAGACGGTTACAGTGCCAGAGAGCACCGTAAGCGGTCCGGCTAGTGCCCCAATATGCAATGAAGACGGGACTAGCCAGGTTCCTGTCGAGGCTGACGATATTGGCGAGGACTACAATATAAGCCCTAGTGATTATACGGTGGAAGGTTATGATTCTGATGAGGTTTATAGTACCGGAAGCAGTAGCATGGAGGGCGGTGAAGAGGAAGAAGTAAGTATAGTGAGCGAAAGTGACATAGAGGAGGCTCGCCAGGACCTGCTAGAAGAGGAACGCTCTAGTGCAGAGGAGGATTTGCGAGATCGATTTGACGGCAGTCTATATGTGATCGGGGCCTCATTTGAGGACGAGGTCAATCAGACTACTTCTGAGCCAGACGCAGGTGAAGAGGCCGAAGAGGCCGAGCTTGTGGTCGAGGTGACATACACTATGCTGGCGGCGTCTAGAGATGAGATGGAGGAGCTACTGCTGGCTGCATACCTAGAAGATAGAGAGGATGTTCAAGAGCAGCTAGGCTTAATAGAGCCTGGACTAGATGAGGCCAATATCGATTCTATTGATGGTGAATTCAACTTCTCCTTAAGTGCAAGTGGAGTGCTCGGCCCCAATATCGATGAAGATGAACTTAAAGAAGAGATTGGCGGAATGCCTTTTGGTGAAGCTATTGAGGTTATAGAGGATATACCAAACGTCAGGAACGTCAGCATCAATCTAGAGCCTTTTTGGGTGTCTAGCGTGCCAAGCAACCCCGACAAGGTTACTATTGACTTTGAGATAGAAGGAGAAGAAGAATCAGATCTTGACGAAGAAGACGATGGCGACGATTCTGGGGATTGATTGGGGTAGCAAGCGGCTTGGTGTATCGCGCGCCAACTCACAGCTGCGCATGGCAGAGCCTCTAATCACGCTCGAGTGTAACGGCGAGTGCTTAGATGGCATAATAAGCCTAGCTGAAGAAGAGGCGGCTTCGATAGTGGTTGTTGGTCTTCCTCGCAACTTAGAGGGTGGTGAAACTGAACAGAGCAAAGAGATTCGCGAGTTTGCTCAAAAGCTTGATGAGAGTCTACAATGTAGCGTGGTTATGCAGGATGAGACACTCAGCACCAATGCAGGCCAAGAGCTAGCGTCGCTTTATCCGAAGGCAGACAAAGACAGCCTAGCTGCCACGGTCATACTGCAAGATTATTTAAATGCAAATCAAGACAGATAAATATTATGAAAAAAGTGTTTATAGCTACAGTATTGGGCTTGTTTGCAATTACTGCTGGTCTGGCTTGGTGGTACCAGGCGCAGTTGAGGCCAGTATCAAGCTCGGAGCAGACTAAGTTCGTCACTGTAGAGCAGGGTATGTCGGCTCGAGATGTAGGAGCTGTGCTTGCTGAGCAAGAGCTGATTCGCAGTGAGTTGGCTTTTTTTGTGTATGCGGGGCTCAACAACTATGCTCAAAACTTGCAGGCTGGGTATTATCGATTGTCACCGACTAAATCTACTGAATTGATAGCAAAGACTATATCTTCAGGTGCGGTAGACAATACCAGTGTGCAGATTCCAAGTGGAGCAGAGCTTAGTAGCATCAAAGAACTTTTGGTAGAGTCTGGCTACGATTCAGGTGATGTAAGACAGGCATTGGCAGCTAACTATGACCTGCCTGTATTGAGAGACAAGCCAAGCCATGCCGATCTAGAGGGCTATCTCTTCCCGGACACTTACTTCGCCCCTTCCAACATCGAGATAGATAAGCTAATTGAGATGATATTGACCCATAGTGACGAGATGGTCGACGAAGATATAATTTCAGCCTGGGCAGACAGGGGTTTAAATATACATGAAGGCTTAACGTTGAGCTCTATAGTCCAGCGCGAAGTTTCAGACCCTGATGAGCAGCGGCTCGTAGCCCAAGTTTTCCTATCTCGCTTAGATGACGGCATGAAGCTGGAAGCTGATCCTACATTTATGTATGCAGCCAGGCAAGAGGGTGTAAGCGCATCTGTGGACATTAGTTCACCTTACAACACCTATCGCATAGAAGGTCTTCCACCTGGACCAATCGCCAACTCAGATTACTCGGCAATGCAGGCTGTAGCTGAACCTTCAAGCACTGATTATAGGTTCTTCGTGACCGGAGATGATGGCGTAACACGCTTCTCAGAAATTCTAGAGCAGCATGAGCGATACATACAAGAGTATGGCATATCTGGTACTTAAAGAACAATTTATTAATTATGTCAATAGTAAAAATTATTATGATTAGTCAATATTATCTCTTTATTAAGGCAAAATAAACATATTGACACTACCGCTATGCCTTGCTAAGCTTAATAGCGTTACGTTAACAAGCTATTCTTAGACGAATACTTTGGTAGCGAACTCACCATTACATACACCTTTTAAAGTAAAACAGGTCGAAGGTTGTTTGATAACAAATGTATGGTGGTACCTATTTGGCAACAGATAGGATTGGAGAGAGCGATTAGTATCAAACAGGCAAAGGCATTGTTGTTGCGACGCAATAACGACCGAAACCGGTTTACTAGCGTAATCCTAAGACAGAAAATTCAACGTCACCGCACACATGCGATGCATGCAGCAGTGGCACTTATGATACTTACATTGACTGCTACTAGCAGCCAGATGAATGAATATACAGCGCAAAATGCCAGCCAGCTCTTAGAAGATGGTGGCAATGGCTCAAGTGGTATATCTTCATACATAGCGGCCAATATGGCTGAAAGTCTTAATCTTAGCGCCGCCCAGCAAGTTTATAGCGACCCTTTATCTATCGAGACCGGATTATTGGCGGCTAGCGAAGACCATATATCAAATGTTAGCTCGATTGCTACCGATACAATATCTCGTGATGATGTACGAGAACATACAGTTGAGCCTGGAGAGACGGTTAGCAGTATAGCAGAAGATTCAAATATAGCTCCAGAGACTGTACGCTGGGCCAATGATCTAACCGAGAATGAAGAGGTTAGCGAAGGGGACACGCTTGTAATATTGCCGATGAACGGCGTATTACACAAAGTGGAGTCTGATGACACGCCAGAAAGTCTTGCGGAGCACTATGAGTCTGATACTGAGAGGATAGTCAGCTTTAACGATGCTGAGATTGATGGCTTGCCAGTCGGCGAAGAGATCATTATTCCTGGTGGCATATTGCCTGCTTCAGAACGACCTCAAGAGCAGACACAGTCCCAAGGGGGCAGCGTAGCAAGCACTCAATTTAGCCCTAACTATAGCAACTTTAATGGTTACGCACCTGGTTATTGCACCTGGTACGTAGCTGACCGTATAGATATACCCAACAACTGGGGGCACGCACGTTCATGGGCGATAAATGCACAAGCCACACCAGGCTGGACAGTGACTAGTACACCGACTCCTGGCGCTATTGCCCAGCGTTCAGGTGGTTGGGGCGGATTTGGACACGTAGGTATAGTCGAGGAAGTTCGCGGTTCAGAGATAGTTATGTCAGACATGAACGGCTTTGCTGGGTTTGGGCAAGTAGGCACAGGAACGACTGCCGCCAGTGGTTATAGCTACATTATACGAGAGTAATTTGTATCAGAGTCTTGCTATATCAGCCCATTGCCCTTATGGGCGGTAAGGGTATAGTCTAGAGTCATGTTTGTCGATGAAGCAACAATCAAAGTCTTGGCTGGACGTGGTGGCGATGGCATGTCCAGTTTTCGTAGAGAAAAATATGTGGCTAAGGGTGGGCCAGATGGCGGCGATGGCGGCGATGGCGGCAGTATTATACTGAAGAGCAACCATAACACCGATACACTTTCTGAGTTTCGTTATAGCCAGGAGATTAGAGCCGAAGACGGAGAAAAGGGCAAGAAATCTAGGGCGCACGGTAAAAATGGTCAAGACAAAGTTTTGAGTGTGCCGGTTGGAACGGTTGTATTTGAGGGCGATAATCAGTTAGCAGATTTAGACGAAGCAGGGGCAGAGTCTGTTGTTGCTCGCGGCGGTCGCGGCGGTTATGGCAACGCACATTTTAAGTCGTCTAGTCGTCAAGCTCCACGCATGGCTGAGCTAGGCGAGGCTGGCGAGATGAAGGAGCTTAGGCTTGAGCTTAAGACAGTAGCAGATGTGGGGCTAGTAGGGTTGCCTAACGCAGGCAAGTCGACTTTGTTGTCGGTGATTAGTAACGCCAAACCCAAAGTTGCAGATTATCCGTTTACTACGTTGACTCCTAATTTAGGGGTGGCTAATATTTACGATGATTCGTTGATATTTGCCGATATACCCGGCTTGATTGAGGGCGCAAGCAAGGGTAAAGGCTTAGGAGTGGAGTTTTTGCGTCATGTTGAACGGACAAAAGTGTTACTGCATCTGATTGATGGCACAAGCTCCGACGTCTTGTCTGAGTACTCGCAGATACAAGCTGAGCTTGCCAATTACGAAGTAGATTTAAGCTATAAACCGCAAATAATTGCTTTGACCAAAGCAGATTTTACTAGCGCCGAGTCTATGGACTCTCATAGAGAGTTGCTAGCTGAAGCTGGGATTGATAAAGAGCATATATTTATTATTTCTAGTGTAGCCCGTAAGGGCATGCAGCCTTTGCTGGCTAAGGTTTTGGATGAAGTAAAAGTTCTCCGTAGCAAAGAGCAAGAAGTTGAAGACGAGATTGATGATGAAGGACCTACTATTACATTGGCAGACGATCCGGATGCATGGTGGATAGAAAAGGGCAGTGATGGAGAATTTATGGTCTACGGAGAAAAGATAGAGCGTTTTGCGGAGAGGACGGATTTTTCTGATTATGAGGCTATAAATCGTTTACGTGATATATTGCAAAAACAGGGTGTCGATCGTGAGTTAAAGCGTCAAGGGCTAAAAGCCGGCGATAAAGTTGGTATAGCTGGCAAGAAGTTTAGCTGGTAGTTTAGCGGCACAGGCGCCTACTAGAAATAACAATTATACCTAACAATTTGCAATTCATAATATATTATATTTTAATATGGACTAATTATGAATGAATTAGAGACATATGCCAAAGACTACCGCTCGGGGTTTGAAGTCTTTTCTGTAAACGGCAGCCTTATCATAGAGAGGAGTGTGCAGCTTGAAAGTCAATCGGATTTGCTTCCCGCTAAAGCTATGGTTGCTCGGGCTGGCCAGTTTGTCGAAAATGTATCTGATATCAACTTATTCCAATTAGAGCCGAAGGTTAAAGTAGCCGATATTGAGTCTAAGCGCTCGCTACGAAAGTCTACAAGGCAGGGATTGGCGAACAGGCTACGAGAGCTAGCTGAATTCGATAAAGATTACTTGAGTGATGAACTAATATTGCCTACCGATGATGTCGTTATGGACTTTGATGATAGGTATGGTGGCTTGCTGGCTGTTATAAAGCTACTTTTTGATCCATCTAGTGAGAGGGTTGAGACCGAGCACAGTATTTTACATGAAGTACTAGATTATAGTGATTTCAGCCATATTGGCAAGGTAGAAACTGAGTTATCAATGCGTTTGGGCGCGGTTCACTTTTCAAGCCTACCAAGTGAAGCAAATATCCGCGATTATCTTGATTTAGTATTCGAAGAGTCGCCAGATAAAGTGGTATTAGACCCCTATATCTAGGTTATTAATGTCATGCATATGGATTTTAGGGCAATTTTGGCTTCATAAGATAATTATTTGGGCGACTTGCAAGGTTACGGTAGCGTTATCTCTGTATGTCGCTCTAGTTCTGTAGTAAAATATTTATTTGGCAATTGAAGCCAATTGAGGGTTAAGTCTAAAATTTTAGTGGGATTGAACAATAAATGAGCCAGAATATTAGAATCAAAGGGGCTCGAGAGCATAACTTGCAAAATATTGATGTTGAGCTGCCTCGTAACAAACTGATAGTCATGACTGGGTTGTCAGGTTCAGGCAAGTCTAGTCTGGCCTTTGACACTATATATGCCGAAGGGCAGAGAAGATATGTCGAGAGTTTGAGCGCCTATGCCCGACAGTTTCTAGGCATGATGGAAAAGCCTGATGTAGATCAGATCGAAGGTTTGAGTCCGGCTATATCAATTGATCAAAAATCTACTAGTCGCAACCCGCGTTCTACGGTAGCTACGGTGACAGAAATTCATGACTATTTGCGGCTACTTTATGCTCGAATTGGGTCGCCCCAATGCTTGGTTTGCGGCCAAGATGTTATTAGACAATCATCAACGCAGATAGTAGACAATATTATGAATTTCAAGCCACAGACACGCTTGATATTGCTTGCGCCAGTAGTTATAGACCGCAAAGGAGAATTTCGCCATATACCTCAAGAACTGAAAAAGTCTGGTTTTGCTAGAGTGAGGGTTGATGGCGTTACTTATGATATAGATGAGTTTCCTGCTTTAAAAAAGCAGCACAAGCACACGATTGAAGTGATCGTTGATCGTTTAGCCATAAGTGAGGACGTGAGAGGTCGGTTGAGTGAGTCGGTAGAACAGGCTCTTGATTTGGCCGATGGCACAATCAAGGTTTTTGAGGCTGATGATGATGTTGAGCATACTTACAGTGATCGTTTCGCCTGTCCTCAGCACCCTAGCTCCCCTACCGTAGATATGGCTCCGCGTAGTTTTTCTTTCAACTCACCTCATGGTGCCTGCCCGACCTGTATGGGCTTAGGCGTGCAGTACAAGATTGATCCTGAGCTAGCTATTCCTAATCACCGGCTAACAATCGCCGAAGGAGCAATACGCCCCTGGGCTTGGGGGAGGCAAGAGCGTTGGTATTTGCGGCGCTTGCAGGCGGTAGCAGATGCTTACGGGTTCTCTTTAGATACTCCCTGGCAAGATTTAGGTGAACCTGAGAAACAGCTTTTGCTTTACGGGGCAGAAGAAGACGAGCGCTTTGTAGTTCGCATGGGTCGGGGAGGCCGTAAAGTGCAGAGTAAATTTGAAGGTGTAATACCTAACTTGCAGCGTCGTTATCATGAGACAGACTCCCAATTTCTTAAGCGCGAGATTGAGAAGTACATGCGGGAACAGCTATGTCCTGACTGTGAAGGCGCGAGACTGAAGCCGGAAGTACTGGCCGTGAAAGTGGCGGGGCGGTCTATTGTCGATGTTGCAAATATATCGATTGGTGATGCAAAAGAATGGTTTAGCAATATCGAGCTTGATGAGCGGCAGTTACATATTGGTGGGCAGATTTTAAAAGAGATAAACGAGCGGATAGGTTTTTTGTGTGATGTCGGTCTAGAGTACCTGACTCTCAACCGGAGCGCCACCACTCTATCTGGTGGCGAGGCGCAACGTATTAGACTGGCAACCCAAATAGGTTCTCGTTTGACAGGTGTATTGTATGTACTTGACGAACCATCGATTGGTCTTCATCAACGCGACAACAAGCGTCTGATAGAGACTCTGACTAGGTTGCGCGACCTTGGCAATACGATAATTGTAGTAGAGCACGATGAGGAGACTATCCGCACTGCTGATGAAGTATTAGATATCGGTCCCGATGCTGGCGAAAATGGTGGCCGGATTGTGGCCCAGGGCAACCCTGACGAGATAGCCCAAAATAGCAAAAGTCTCACTGGTGACTATTTGTCTAGTCGCAAAGTTATTCCATACAAAAAGAAGCGACGAAGTGGCAACGGCAAAGAGTTGAGAATTGTGGGCGCAAGAGAGCACAATCTAGATGATATCGATGTCGTTCTGCCTCTTGCTAGGTTTGTAGCAGTTACCGGTGTTTCTGGTTCAGGCAAGTCGTCTTTGATTAATGACATTGTGGCTAAACACTTGAGTATGCGCTTGCATCGAGCAAATGACATCCCCGGCGATCATGACGATATAGAGGGCGTGCAGCATTTAGACAAAGCTATAACTATAACTCAAAGTCCGATTGGGCGCACCCCTAGATCTAATCCGGCGACTTACACCAATGTATTCGCGGACATTCGAAGCTTGTTTGCTCAAACCCCAGAAGCTAGAATTAGAGGCTATAAAGCCGGTAGGTTTAGCTTTAATGTTAAGGGCGGTAGGTGTGAGGTTTGTCGTGGCGATGGCATGCTGAAGATAGAGATGCACTTTTTACCCGATGTATATGTGCCATGTGAAGAGTGCGGCGGCAAGCGATACAATAAAGAGGCGCTGGAAATCCACTACAAAGGCAAAACGATTGCCGATGTGCTAGAGATGACCGTGGATGAAGCTTCCATCTTTTTCGTAAATCAGCCGAGTATAAAAAGACGAATGGAAACTTTGCAGCGAGTTGGTTTGGGTTACATACGTCTAGGTCAGCCAGCTACAACCCTGTCTGGTGGCGAAGCTCAGCGAATAAAGTTAGCAACAGAGCTTTCACGTCGTAGTACGGGCAAGACTATGTACATTTTAGACGAGCCGACTACAGGGCTGCATTTTGCCGATGTGCAGCGTCTACTAGACGTTCTGGGAGAGCTTGTAGATGGCGGTAATACTGTTTTGGTGATAGAGCATAATTTAGATGTGATAAAGTGCGCCGATTGGATAGTAGACTTAGGCCCTGAAGGTGGTAGTGACGGCGGCAGGGTTGTAGCTGAAGGTAGGCCAGAGGATGTAGCGAAAATCGATCAATCTTATACAGGGCTATTCCTAAAAGAGGTACTTTAATGGAGCGGTCTCCCTGCCAGCAGCCCGCGTTGTATTTAGAGGGTTATCTTTTCTTGGTCCATGCTGTTCGTCATCCAGAGTGGGCGCAGGTAGAAATCGCAAACATCCTTGATTGCGATGAAGCATCGGCCAAGTCTTTAGTTCCTGATTTCCAAGACCCTGAAAATATACAAAAAACTTTAGCTCAACCATTAATTAACTGCCTACTAGAAGCTGCAAGATACTTAAACTTGCCTGCTGACCAAGATTTGGACGAAGCCGATATCGAGTTATTGGCGGCATTTAGTAAAGGGGTATGGGTAGAGGCTAAAGACGAGTCTAAGGATTTGGACTGTTATGACGTATCAAACCCACTTGGAGACAAGAAAGTGGTTGATGATTTATGGCACTACAACCAAGATCACCGGCACTCGCTACCGGATGTTGATACTCTGCTGCGAATCAATTCTTGATGATATAATATAGTTTATGCAAAAAATAATTTTATACTACAAGTTCGTCGATATATCTGATACGGAAACACTTAAATTTTGGCAACGCAATCTGTGCGAGCGCTTCAATCTAAAAGGCAGAATTATAGTGTCTGAGCAGGGTATAAACGGTACGCTTGGCGGCCATATCGATGACGTTAAGTCTTATGTTAAGGAGATGAATACGCATACAAAATTTAAAGGCATAGATTACAAATGGAGCGATGGTGTGGGCAATGAATTTCCGCGTTTAAGTGTTAAGGTTAAGCCTGAGCTAGTCGCTTTCAAAAGCCCAGAAGAAGTAAAGGTTGATAAATCTGGAGTTATAGGCGGGGGTGTTCATCTTAAGCCTCGTGAGGTTCATGAGCTGATTGAAGAACGAGGCGACGAAGTGGTATTCTTCGACGGAAGAAATCGCTACGAAGCTCAAGCTGGTAAATTTAAGAAAGCTGTTGTGCCAGACACTGAGACTACTAGAGATTTTCTGTCCGAGTTGGACAGCGGCAAGTACGACCACCTCAAGAATCGACCGATTATAACCTACTGCACTGGTGGAGTACGTTGTGAAATATTGAGTGTATTGATGAAGAATCGTGGATTTAAGGAGGTGTACCAGATAGATGGCGGTATAGTGCGCTACGGCGAGGAGTACAGCGATGACGGCTACTGGGAAGGGACCTTGTATGTGTTTGATGACAGGATGATACAACGATTTTCGGATAAAGCTAAAGATATAGGCGAATGTAATCACTGTGGCGGCAATACCAGCAACTATGAAAACTGTGCCAATAAAGCCTGCAATAAGTTGATTATGATTTGTGAGTTATGTCATGAGCAAGATGTCTGTAGTCAGCAATGCTCGGCGGCGTTGCAGAGGATTTAAGTAATCTAGAGGTCTAGGTAAGTTTTTAGGTGCGTTGCAATGTTACAATTTTTACTATAATTATAAATTATGGAGGTTAGGTATATGGGCAGAAAAGTAGTATTTGCTGCATTGGTAGCCGTGTTGGCGGTAGGTGTTGGAGCTTGGGTGTTTATCGGCCTAGACGATAATGGCAACGAGGTTGATGGTGTAGATCAAGATGAGTTAGCAACGGAAACCTCAGACGGGAGCGATATTGAGGCTGACATAGAGGTCGTCTATGATGGTTCGTCTTTCAGCCCTTCAGAAGTGACAATTAATTCGGGTGATGCAGTTGCATTTATAAATGAGAGCGATTTTGGTATGTGGCCGGCATCGGATCCTCACCCTCAACACACAGACCTTCCAGAGTTTGATTCTGGCCGCAATCTAGAGCCAAGTGGGGTTTATGAATTTACTTTTGATGAGCCGGGTGAATGGGGTTACCACAATCACACCAACTCAACTGTCACTGGCACAGTAGTAGTAGAGTAAGCTATTAGTTTACTCAAATAGTCGTTTTAGCTTGGAGCGTAGTGGTCCTTGCAAGTGACGCATTGCGCTTCGCATCGGATAGCCGCGAGCGTCTTGTGGGCCATACCCATCGACTATTGCTGTTGGTATGCCGGTTTTTAAATAGGCTAGGTAGTCTGTAACGCCATCTCCCACTCCAATCGTTACTTCAGGCCTAGCCCCACGCTCTTTTATTGCTTGACGTACTAGGGTGCTGCCTGGCTTCATGTCGGTGATACTCGCTGGTACGGCGACAGTGTCCGCCTTTATGGCTGTAGCTCTAGACTTTGCCAGGTCAAGGTCTGGATTATTTGATACAAGGGCAATTTCTTCAACATAACCCTGTTCACGAATATCGTGTAGTTTTTGGGTAGTTGAGGCGGGCGCTAACTCTTCGTCGTGAGGGAAGACAGTGTTGTCTCCATCGATTATTAGTAGGCGTAAGTCTAGTTTTTGGTGGTATCGCTCAAAATTGAGCGCCTCAACAGAGCTTCGCACTTCAACTATACCTATACTTTCTAGTGCTAGCTGGCCTAAAGTTGCCCCAATCGTACCTATAGCTTCAGGCGTAGGTGCGCTAGATGCCTCGAATCCGGTTGTCTTGGCTGATTTTGACTCCATAGACAGTTTATACAGTAGTATTTTGGTCTTGACAATAAAATAGTATTATTCCGCTGATTGCGGTACAATACAAATATAATGAAAAAATCTAAAAAACCGCTTATAGAAGTACAAAACTTGCGTAAGCTTTACCATGGTCGTCTAGCAGTCGATGGAGTGGATTTCAAGGTTGAGCGAGGTGAGATTTTTGGCATATTAGGCCCCAATGGTGCTGGCAAGACAACTACTCTTGAAATGATAGAGACTATGCGCCCAATTGATGGAGGCGCTGCCAGTATTGATGGCATTGATGTAGCCTCTCAGCCACAACAGATAAAAGAATCTATAGGAGTGCAACCCCAAACCGCATCATTTGAAGAAAAGACTAAGCTTGTAGAGCTGCTCAATTTTTTTGCATCAACTTATGGGCGTAAGGTCGATGCCAAGCATCTGTTAGAAGAGGTGCAGCTTGAAGACAAGGCACAAGAATACCCCGAAAATCTCTCTGGTGGCCAACTTCAGAGATTCTCAATCGCCACGGCACTAGTTAATAATCCAAAAGTGTTATTTCTAGATGAGCCAACAACTGGACTCGACCCTCAAGCCAGGCGCAATCTTTGGGATTTGATAAAGCGGATTAGAGATAGAGGCGTTACTATCATACTAACCACCCATTACATGGAGGAGGCAGAGTTGCTTTGTGATCGTGTAGCCATAATGGATGAAGGTAAGATAATAGCTATTGACAAGCCGGATAAGTTAATAGGAAAACTGCTAAAAAAGGGATTCAAAAAAGAGAAGCGCGTAGAGCAGGCCGATCTGGAAGATGTGTTTATAGATTTAACCGGCAAGGAGCTGAGAGACTGATATGGGCAAGTTGTTGCCAGTTTTTACATTTGCCAGCATAGATATTAAACGCCTGTTTAGGGATAAGTCTGGAATATTTTTTATTTTTGTATTTCCATTAATTTTACTGTTAGTGTTTGGAAGTGTGTTCGGAGGAGACCAGGACATAACTTTTAGGGTAGCACTAGAAAATGATTCGGATACCGATATAGCAGCGATGTTTGTCGAGCAGATTGAGGATAGCGATATCTTTGAGGTTGATGAAGATATAGGCAATGACACTGATGGCCTAGATGCCATCAGGCGAGGTTCTATCGACGCTATCATAACTATGCCCGAAGATTTTGGCGAGACGGATGTGGATTTAGGATATCCAACAGGACAGGCCGAGGTAATTTATGATGGAGGCAATGAACAGGCTGGAGCTACCCTTAACTCTATATTGAGCAGTATATTTGCAGACATCAATGACGAAATTGCTCCGACAGAGACACCATTCCAGGTGGCGATTGAGCCAACTGATGATGAGGGTCTGACCACTCTTGACTATATATTTCCGGGACTTTTAGGGTTTACGATACTGTCTTTGGGTGTATTTGGCCCAACCACGGTATTCCCTAGAATGAAAGAGAAGGGTATATTGAGGCGATATCACACCACGCCGATCAAGGTTTGGCAGTATTTTGCAGCTAATGTAATCAGCAATGCCCTGATAGGCATCTTAGCTGTTGGAGTCATGTTTGCGGTAGCCTTGGCATTATTTGATGTGAGCATGCGCGGAGATTATATTAGTTTACTTCTGCTTACTGTACTAGGAGCGGTCGTATTGTTTGGCGTTGGTCTGGCAGCCGGTGGTTGGGCTAAGAATGAAAATCAGGCTGCGCCACTTGGTAATTTGGTGGCTTTCCCGATGATGTTTTTGAGTGGCGTGTTCTTTCCTCGGTTTGTGATGCCCGAGTGGCTACAGTCTATTTCAGATTTTCTGCCGCTAACACCTCTAATAGACGGATTGAGGCTCATAATTGCAGAAGGTCAAACCATCCTTCAGATTGGCACTGAGTTGGCTATGCTGTCGGCATGGCTGGTTGTCATATACATAATTGCGTTCAAAGTCTTTAGGTGGGAGTAGGTTTAGGCATTATTTAAAAAAACAATAAAACTACTTACTGTGCATAGACTGACGCTTTTTAATACCTGATATTTATAAGACTATTTGGCTGTGCTATACTTAGTCTCACTAGAAGGAATGCTGCTTTTTCCGGTTTCTAGGGCAACTATAAGTGATAAATTTCTGGCAGGGAGCAGCTAAGTGTGTGCGCCAAAGTACCCTTACCCGATAACAGAAGAGAAGAAAGGTGCACATAAATAATGGCACAGAAACTATTCGTCGGATCGCTAGACTACAGCGTCACCGACCAACAACTTAACGACTTGTTCGCAGAATGCGGCACAGTTGAATCAGCTAAAGTAATTATAGACCGAGAAACTGGTCGTTCACGCGGATTCGGCTTTGTCGAAATGAGCAGCGAAGATGAGGCCAAGGCTGCTATCGAAAAGTTTAATGGTCAAGAGCACGAAGGCCGTACTCTTGTAGTTAACGAAGCTCGACCTAAACAATAAAACTTGTTTTAGGCGATATAAAGCAGCTTGCAAATTTGCAAGCTGCTTTTATTTTTATTATTTATCTTTACCATTTAGGATTTCTAACACCTCATCCGCACTATCTGTTAAGTGAAATAAGTCACAGTCTTCCTTGCCTATAGTTTTAAACTCTTTGGCTAAAGTTTCATTTATGAATTCTAGCAGCGGAGTCCAAAAATCTCGTCCATAAAGTATCATTGGTAATGGCTTTATCTTGCCTGTTTGTTTAAGGGTTAGAATTTCAAAAAATTCGTCTAGAGTGCCAAACCCGCCGGGGAAATAAATAAAAGCTCTTGCCGTAAATGACAATGCGACTTTACGGCTGAAAAAGTAGTAGAAATCTACCGACTCATCCACATACTGATTAGTCACTTGTTCGCATGGAAGCTCGATTGTGACGCCGATAGATTTACCATTAGAGTCTTTTGCCCCCTGATTTGCAGCAGCCATTATTCCACTGCCGCCACCGGTTACAACTGTAGCTCCCAGCTCTTGGACTATTCTCTCTGCTAGGTGCCGAGCTTTTTTATAGTACTCATCGCTAGGGTCTAGCCTAGCCGAGCCGAAGAAAGTGATAGTGTCTTGTTCTTGCCGAAGCTTGTCGAAGCCTTGTTCGAAATCTTCATGGATGCGATCCATCCGTAACTTGACATCTGCCTCTGTGCGTATCTTGTGAATGTTTTCCTGCTCACGGTCGGCGATTGTTTGTATGGGGTGTTTTTTGTTTGTGTTGCTCATTGCTCACCTTTCTTGATTGGTAGCTTGGTGCATGTTGTTATAAAATGTAAATACAAACTAAATTGTACAAGAGGGGGTATAAAGTGTCTATTAGTGATCGTTGGACTGAACATGAAGATAGTTTGTCGGTTGAATTAGAGTGCGGTGATTTTATGGAGGCTGTCGATTTAATAAACCAGATTGCTGAGCTGGCAGAAGCCCAGAACCATCATCCAGACATTTGCCTTCATGGCTATAGAAACCTCGACGTGAGGCTTCAGACGCATGACTCAGGAGGCTTGAGCCCAAAAGACGAGAAGCTTGCCCAGGCGATTGACGAACTTTTAGACGAGTAGTTTTGTTATGACTTTAAAAGAATGGTCCGGTTTGGAGGGCATCTATATTACCTGTATATAGGGGGTGATGTCGATTAAATGGTCGGCATTGAGCTTGTTTAGGATCACTTTTGTCGTATTTGACGGAGTACACTAAGTGGTCAATAATAGCATAAGGATGATTGCAGAAAAAAATAAATGAAGAAAATCGCTTTTATATCAATATTAACTTTCGTTATGATGACGACTTTGTCTTGGCTTCAGCAGCCCGACTCAACAGACAGCCTAGCTTTTGCGACCATGGCTGAAGACAGTCCAGATGCTGATGGAGCTCAAGATGAAGAGCATGCTGACTTTGAAGAAGGCGGCCGAGAGCCTGACGATAATCAGTCAGAAGAATCTAATCAAGCAACTAGAACTTGTGAGAGTCGGGCTAATACTGCAGAGCAGACAATTAGTGTGCAGAATGAAAGGATCAATGGCCTGAAAGAACTCATTGATAGTTTTGTAGATGAAGTTGTGATGGTCAAAGGTCGGCTTGATGCCGAAGTTGACGGTTATGGTGAGTCGCTAGACGAGGTCGAGGCCCAGTCTGAGTTATTGACAGACCAACTTCAAAAGGTCGATGAATTGCCCTACTCTATTAACTGCGATAGCCTGGAGCCTTTTGCGCATGTACATGACTATGTATCTGAATATCGTCAAGCTATAAGCTATCTACATGAATATCGACTAAAGGCGGTAGAGTTGGCAGTGATCGTCTACGATGAGTGGATTCAAATCGAACTTAAAAAAGAAGATGACTCGCAGCATAATGCAAACAGCCAAGAAGGCTTAGAAGATGAAGGGTAGCAACAAAGACATTATGGCCAATGACAAGGGCTTGACTGTAATAGAGTCGGTATTGATATTGGCTACAATCTCTGTTGTATTGTTCGTGGGCTTTGCAATTTTTCAGGCCAGTCAGGATGTAGTGCAAATAGACGATCCTATTAACCCAGAAGACTACACTGAAGAGAATTCGATGCAAGATATACCCGAAATGACGGAATTAGATACAGTTGAAGATATGGAGTCCGCTATTGAAATGATAGAAGATATAGACCTAGATTCAGAAGAGAGATCTATCGATGAGCTGGAAGATGAGATCTAATACAATAACTATGGATATTGGGTGATGGACCCTAGACGCATTAGAGTATTAGGTATGGTGCTGCTCTTGCTCTTTGGTAGTTCGATACTTTATATTGCGGCCAAAAACCATACAGGTCCTAGCTACAAAGATGTTAACTCATTTGAAGACTGCGTTAAGGCTGGTAATGCTGTACATAAAGGCAGTCCACCTATATGCATTACTGTAGAAGGTGAAAGTTTTATAGAAAACCAAAACTAAGCAAGGAGTAAAAATGCAATTAATAAATAAAGTTAAAAGTTGGCTTGGTCGATTTTCCTTAGACAGTGACATGGATGAAGCTTACTTCGATTTAATAATGGATAGAGACGATGATCAGCTAAATAAAGAGTCGACTGCAAGCGATAACGATGTTAGAAGTCTAAAGTCTGAGCAGCTAAGCACAGAGCATCAGGTTAGAAAAACTGGGCCTCTCATAACTACTCTAAGAGGCGTGAAAGTTGAAGCTAGCGATCTTCTGGTTGCGCCTAAACCAGTTAACCAAATTGCCCCTATCAAGCAAGAATCACAAGATAACGTCAGCATTGTAAATCAGCTAGATTTAACTTCTCAAACTAAGCACAAGAAAAAAGACCATTCCCCTCATGTGCTTGACTTGCAAAGTTAAAAGCACCGGTCAGGTGCTTTTAACGTATTTGTCTGCTTTTATTTCTGGGCTATTTTTTGTGCTTCTTTTCGATTGAGTCTAGAAATTTAGCTGCATGTTTTTGTCCACCAAGACCGAAGGCAAGACCAAAGGCAAGCATAAAGCCAGCCACAATCAAAGTAATGTTGTTGGTTAATATTGTAGTATCTAGTCCTAGCTGGTCTAGTGTGAGGACTGTACCGAAAACAATAATTGCCCACTGAGCTACTGAGCCGACAAGACTAGCATAGTCTACACTAAGTCGTTTCAGGGCTGATTCAATTCCTTTTTTAGCTAGACTGGCTCCAGCTATAGTCACAGTTAGCACTATTACCGCTGCCAATACACTAGGTAGATAACCAAGCAATGCGCGCAGAACGTCTCTCATGGCGTCAAGGCCTAGTACATCAGCTGCCGTCATGGCGAATATGATGATAGTCACCCAGAATACTATTCGTCCTGTTAATGCTACTACATCAACATCCAGTCCTGTGTCTTTTAGGGTCTTAGACACTTTCTTTTTGTTTTTAAATTTATTTACTCCGACAGCCTCGAGCAACTTGACGGCAACCATTTCTAGCAGTTTGGCCACCAGCGCACCGAGTATTATCAGCAAAATAGCTCCAACCAAGCCTGGTATAAAGCCACCTACTGCTTGCCAGAACTCTGCAGCCGATTCAGCTACTAGGTCAGTAGTTTCTCTTACTCCTCCCATTATTCCTCCTCTTCTTATACAACTACAATAACGTAAATTATGGTGCTTGGCAACTTGATATAGCGCTATATATAGCGCACATGTCGTGGTTGCTAATACTATAGCAATTGATTTATACTCGTCAGTACGTACATAACCTTTAAGAGGAGGAAACACACAATGGCACAAAATGTCACTATTTATACAAGTAATACATGCGCTTACTGCCATGCGGTAAAAGAGCTATTTAAGCAGAAGGACGTCGAATACGATGAGGTCAACCTCGATGAACAGCCAGAGCGAAGACAGGAGCTGGTAGATATGAGTGGCCAGATGGCTGTTCCGGTTACGATTGTAACCCAAGATGATGGAAGTAAAGACATGACAGTAGGCTTTGATGCCGGCAAACTTACATCGGCGCTTGGAGTGTAGTGAGCATGTCTAATTATACACTTTATGGAGCCAACTGGTGTCCAGACACAAGCCGAGTAAGGCGCTGGCTGGGCGAGCACGAGGTCACCTATAATTGGCGCAATGTCGATGACAGTCAGCAAGTGGTAGACGAAATGCTAGCTAAGACCGGCGGTGAGTATCTGATTCCAGTCTTTGTCAGTGATGATACTGTCCTTACTAATCCTAGCGATGAAAAGCTACAAAGCTTATTGAAAAAAGGTGATGAGGATGTGGTGTCTTTCCACGATATTGTGACTATTGGCGCTGGACCGGCTGCATTGTCAGCGGCCATATACACAACTCGGGAAGACATAGACACCATCTTGCTCGAGAAAGGTGTGGTAGGGGGTTTGGCTGCCATCACCGACCTTATAGAGAACTACCCCGGATTTGAAGAGGGTGTAGAGGGTTTGCATCTGTCGCAAAACTTACAAAAACAGGCCGAGCGTTTTGGAGCTAAGATCGAGCTTGCTGAAGTTGAACGGATAGAGGATCAAGGTCAATACAAAAAAATACACACATCCAATGGAGTCTATGCAGCTAAATCGGTCTTGATAAGTACAGGAAGTGACTATAGACGACTTAATGTGCCTGGTGAGAGTGAGTTCTATGGTAGAGGAGTGCATTTTTGCGCAACTTGTGACGGAGCCTTCTACAGAGACAAAAGGTTGGTAGTTGTGGGTGGTGGTAATTCTGCTGCTCAAGAGGGAATGTTCTTGACGAAGTTTGCCTCGCATATAGATATGCTTGTGCGTGGCGACAGTCTAAAAGCCAGTGAAGTTTTGGCAGAAAAGATTGAAAGTTCAGATAAGATAAAGATTCACTACAACACTACAACTGATGAGATACTGCACGATGACAAACAGGTTACTGGAGTCAGAGGTACTGATAAATCTACAGGCGAATCGGTAACTTTTGATGTAGATGGAGTGTTCGTTTTTATAGGTCTAGACCCTAATACTGGATTCTTGCAAGATAGCGACATCAAGTTGGATGATAACGGATTTGTAGTTACTGACAGGACTTTACAGACCTCTATGCCAGGAGTATTTTGCGCTGGGGATGTAAGAGCGGGGGCTACTCAGCAGATAGCTAGTGCTGTAGGAGAAGGCGCCACTGCAGCCTTGATGATGCGAGAATATTTAGAAGAGGTTGGCTAGGTGCTATAATCGATAACAGTTAAGGAGTATATTGATGCAGTCAAAAAGTTTACAATCGGTTGGCTTAGCCTTGGTTTCGCTTATAGCGGGTGTTTTGATTGGTGCAGTTGGTGGCCAGGTATTTGATATAAGCGATGAAACCGTCACTAAAACTGATGAGCAGCAGCCTACATCTCAGACTGCAGCTGCCGATTTTCGCGCCAATCTCAATCTGTCTGCTATTAAGTATACTGAATTAACTCATAGTGCAATGGTGGGTGAGTATGGCAGCACGCTTGCTAGCCAGCCCAAGAGTGAGCGAGCAGAACTAGCCAGCGAAGACTTGTTAGCTGTTTTCGGAGTCGTTTATAGTAATGAAGAGCTTGAAGACTTAAGCGATGCCTTAAGTGATTTTAATAACGGCTTAGACATTTATGTACTGGCAGCCAAAGAGCAGTCGGCATCGGATACTGCAGAAGCTGAATCTGAGATATCCGAGGCTGTATTGAGTCTGAGTGTAAGTTTAGAGGAGTTAACCGAAGAAGAGTTATCCAAGAATGTTTTGGCTGAGAAGCTTAATGACTACACAGACGATTTAACGAGGGCCTTTGATGCCGCTGTAGCAGAAAACTATGACGAGTCGTATAGTCATCTAGACGAGTCTATTAGAAAGTCGATAGCCATATCTGACGATTTAGCTGAAGTAGTTATCGCTGTTAATGAAGATGAGTTTTAACAAATAGGAGGAGTCAACCATGCAAAAAGCATTCATTATCATGATAATGGTTATATTTATAGTCACATCGATTGGGTTCTTTGTTGCCATGATGGGGCCGGCTGCTGATCCGGAGCAAAGAGAACAGCAGGAAAGACAAGATGCAGCTAGCCCAGACATAGACGATGCAAGCGTTGATTTTGAAATCCCAGAATATGTAACTGCGCCTGGAGTCAACTTTGATGGCGCAGAAGATTTGAGCGGTCAAGATGAAATTGCAATCGACATATCTGACAATGTCTTCAGCCCTACAGCCACCCTAGTGAGTGCAGGCGTAACGGTTGAGTGGGTGAACAGTGGGGACACTCAGCACAGTATAGTCAGCGACCCAGACAGCCCGGCTGGGGAGTTTGCTAGCGGGTTGCTAGACAGCGGCGAGTCATTTACCCAAACTTTTGATGAGCCGGGTGAATATTACTACTTTTGTGAGCAACACCCAGCCTCAATGCGCGGGGTATTGCTAGTTGAGTAGGTTCAGTCTTCTGGATGGCAAGATAGACGCCTACGAAAAGAGGCTGCTGATGTTCACGTCGAGCTATTTTCGTTTTAATATATAAATAATTAAGACATATACATAATTAAGGAGAACTTATGAACTTAGATGCAATTGGATATGGTGATAATGCGCCAAATGAAGTCAACGTAGTAATTGAAATACCAAGAGGGTCTGGCAATAAGTATGAGTTCGACAAGGACAGTAATGCAATCGTACTTGATAGAGTGCAGCCGACTACCATGAAACAGCCATATGATTATGGTTTCGTGCCAAAGACGTTGAGTGAAGACGGCGACCCAATCGATGCTTTAGTGATTATAGACGAACCACTGTTTCCCGGGGTAGTTGTGCCTGCCCGAGTAATAGGCCTACTGAAGATGATCGATGATGGCGAAGAGGATGAAAAGTTGATATGTGTGGCAAGTGATGATAAAAACTACGAGCATGTAGATACATTAGAAGATTTGGGCGACAATTTTACGGCTAAAGTACGACACTACTTTGAGAGGTATAAAGACTTGCAAGACAAGGAGGTCTCTATTACCGGCTGGGGTGATATCAAAGAAGCACATAGTGCGATAGAATCAGCAATCAATAATTACAAATAGCTTTGGTTAGTTTAAGCCATATGTACGTATTTCTTGCGTGCAGCTGTTAGGGTTTATATACTGTAGTTAATATAAACAAAAGAGGAATATATGAAAACAAAAATTGCAATTAACGGGTTCGGTAGAATTGGGCGTAATGCCTTTAAAGTGGCTAGAGAACGGGATGACTTAGAGGTTGTGGCTATTAATGATTTGACCGACAACCAAACTCTAGCCCATCTGCTGAAGTACGATTCTAGCTACGGACCATATGGGCGAGAGGTAGATGCTGATGAGTACTCCCTGGCAGTTGACGGTGATCAAGTGTTAGTTACAGCCGAAAAAGACCCTAGCTTACTTCCATGGGGAGAGCACGGTGTTGATATAGTTATAGAAAGTACGGGCCGTTTTACAAAGGCTGAAGATGCCAAGATGCATTTGGCTGCCGGTGCAAAGAAAGTTGTGGTGTCGGCTCCAGCTAAAGGTGACGGCGTCGATACAGTTGTGCTTAGTGTTAACGATGAGAAGATTGAAAATGGCGGTGATGTATACTCTAATGCCTCATGCACTACAAACTGTATCACGCCTGTAGCTGCAGTTATGCTGCGTGAGTTTGGCATCGAAAAGGCTATGATGACAACTATCCACTCCTATACCGCTGACCAGAATTTACAGGATGGTCCACACAAAGATATGCGTCGAGCGCGAGCTGCAGCTGAGAATATAGTACCTACTACCACAGGCGCCGCCCAGGCGGCTGGTCAGGCCTTACCTGAGCTCGAAGGAGTGTTTGACGGCTTGAGTATCAGGGTGCCAACACCAGTAGTGTCTCTGAGTGACTTTACTTTTGTTTTGTCAAAAGATGTTACAGCTGAAGAGGTTAATCAAGCTATCGAGGCGGCTACAAAAGAGCCAGCTTTTGCAGGCATCATGTCGGTTACAAATGAGCCGGTTGTCTCTAAAGATTTATTAAAGGACAGCCACTCTGCAATTGTAGACCTGAGCCTGACTCAGGTATGTGCTGGTAATCTAGTAAAAGTAGTTGCCTGGTATGACAATGAGTGGGGCTACTCTAACCGCCTGGTAGAGCTTGTTGGGCGGCTTGCTGACCAGCTTTAATTTGATATTGCATACGAAGTTAAGCCAATGGAGACTTGATGTATAATGCGCTTATATAAACATAAGACGTATCTTTACTAGAGTTAATCAAGATTGGAGCTTTTATAGATGAAAATATATATCACAAGTGATCATGCAGGCTTCGAGATGAAGACGGCGCTGTATGAGTATTTAGTTCATGGCGGCTGGGACGTCGAAGACATCGGGCCGTTTACTTTAGACAAAGAAGATGATTATCCTAACTATGCTTTCTTGATGACTACGAAGATCTTAGGAAGTGAAGATGAAGACCCTCGCGGCATTATGTTGTGTGGCACTGGTCAGGGCATGGCCATGGCTGCTAATAGAGTGGCTGGTATCCGAGCATCTCTGGCCTGGAATGATGACATTGCCAAACTAGCCAGAGAGCATGAAGATAGCAACGCTTTGGCTTTGCCGGCTCGATTTGTGGGCTCTGAAGAGGCAGCTGAAATAGTCGATGTATGGCTAAAGACTAAATTTTCAAAAGCTCCAAGACACCAAAGGCGGCTAGAGGAGATAGAGCAGCTATATGGTTAACTTGACTTGCTCTAGGCTAGTTTTATGGCTGTAATAGCACCAGCAGTACTAGCAGAATCTGTAGAGGGCTTTGCTCATGATTTGTCGGTCGCTGCATCTGTTAGCAATAGAGTGCAGATAGATCTAGCCGATGGTGAATTTGCACCTAATCGTACGGTTGGAATAGAGCAGATTTATTGCCCAGATGGAGTAGATATTGATTTGCATGTAATGTTTGATAACCCATCTGCTCACTTAGAGACAATGATAGCAGTCAAGCCTAGCTTGGTGATCGTCCATTATGAAGCCAAGCACCTACATAACACTAAAGCAATTGAGGACATTCGCAAACAACTCCAGTCAGCTGGAATTAAATTTGGTCTAGCAATACTGCCAAATACAAGCGTAGATGATGTATCCGCGCATCTTGGCAGTTTAGATCATGTGTTGGTATTTACTGGCGAGCTAGGGCATTACGGCGGAAAAACGCAGACGGACTGTCTGAGTAAGATTTCAGAGATAAAAGCTATCAATCCAAGCCTTGAAGTGGGAGTTGATGGCGGCATCGATGAGGCCAATATAGCTGGAGTAGTGCGGGCTGGGGCAGATGTGTTAAATGTGGGCAGCTTTATACAGAAGGCTTCACGACCACAAGAAGCTTATGATAAACTCAAATTAGCAGTCGCTCAACAAACTTAAAAAGTATGTCTAAACACCCAGCAATCTTTTATTGCAAAATCAAAAACCAAGGACATAATAAATGAAACATACAACTTCAGAGTTAAAATTAATAGCCAACACTATTCGCAAAGACATTATAGATATGCTCAAATCTGCTGGAAGTGGCCATTCCGCAGGACCGCTAGGCATGACCGATGTATTTACTGCACTATATTTTGAGGTTTTAAATCACCAGCCCGACAATCCAGACTGGGAAGAGCGAGACATAGTAGTCTTGTCCAATGGACATATCACACCTGTCAGATATGCAACTATGGCTAGAGCCGGATACTTCCCTGTGAGCGAACTTAAGACTTTGCGTCAACTTGGTAGCAACCTGCAAGGACACCCAGAGCGTACTAGGTTGCCTGGCACAGAAACTACTAGTGGCCCACTTGGTAGCGGACTATCTCAGGCCAGCGGCATGGCTCTAGCTATGGCAATCAACCAAGAGCGTCATCGTTGGGTTTATTGCTTGATGGGAGATGGCGAGCTGAATGAAGGCAACGTGTGGGAGGCTGCTATGTTGGCGGCTAAATATAAACTACACAATTTAACAGCCATCATAGACCGCAACAATATCCAGATAGATGGTCCCACAGACGAAGTTATGCCCCTAGAGGACTTATCGGAGAAGTGGCAGGCTTTTGGCTGGCATGTGTTTGAGATAGATGGCCATAATATAGAGGCTGTATTTAATGCTTGCCAGGAAGCTAAAGCTATAGTTAATAAGCCAGTTGTGATTATTGCTCACACTATACCGGGCAAAGGAGTGGATTTTATGGAGTATGATTATCATTGGCATGGAGCGCCACCGGATTCAGATCAGGCCAAAAAGGCGCTCGCGCAGCTACGTACACTCGATGGGGAGATAAGGAGTGAGCATGAATGATATGAACCTTAATCCGAGCTTGGGTAGTAAATCTATAGACAAAGAGCCGACCAGAAATGGATTTGGCAGGGGCTTGGTGGAGGCAGGCAGGCGAGACAAGCAGGTTGTTGCACTTTGTGCCGATTTGAGTGAATCGACCCGAATGCAGTATTTTGCTGATGAGTTCCCCGAAAGGTTCATAGAAGTTGGAGTTGCCGAGCAAAATCTTGTTACGACAGCTTCCGGCATGTCGCACATGGGCAAAGTCCCTTTCGCTAGTAGTTACGCAGCTTTTAGTCCTGGGCGAAACTGGGAGCAGATAAGAACCACTATATGTCTGAATGAGCGCAATGTTAAGATAGTTGGCTCACATGCTGGGATATCTGTTGGTCCTGATGGTGCCACTCACCAGATGTTGGAAGATATAGCTCTTATGAGGGTTTTGCCACACATGCAGGTAATAGTGCCATGTGATAGCTCGCAAGCCGAAAAGGCAACAATTGAGATGGCTGCAGAGATTGGCCCAATGTATATTCGACTATCCAGAGAGAAAACACCAATAGTCACTACTAAAGATACTCCATTTGAGATTGGCAAATCTTACGTTTACCGCGCAGGCAAAGATATAACCTTGCTAGCTACAGGGGCTATGGTGTATCAAGCTTTAGTTAGCGCCGAACGTTTGGACCAGCTCGGGATTTCGGCTGAAGTCATCAACTGTTCAAGCATCAAACCATTTGATAGCGAGACTTTGCTTGAGAGCGTGAGAAAGACCAAGGCAGTAGCAACTTTAGAAGAGGCCCAAATTAATGGCGGACTGGCCGGAGTTGCAGCTGAGGTGCTGTCAGAAAACGAGCCCACTCCTATGTTAAGAATAGGTATGCAAGATCGATTTGGCGAGTCTGGCCAACCAGATGAGCTTATGGAGCACTTTGGTTTAACGCCTAAGACTATCGTGAAGAGAGTGGCAGAGTTTGTGGGCAAAGACATAAGCTCCGCCAAAAATAAAAACAAAAAAAGACAAAGGATCAAAAAAGATGAGAAATAACATCGAGCAAGCTCGCAAAGCATACAATAAGGCCAAACGAGAAGGCTATGCGCTTGGAGCTTTCAATATAGACAACCAAGAGACAATGGTTGCAGTGGCTGAGGCGGCTCAAACAAAGAATGCGCCAGTAATGGTAGAAGTTTCGGCCAGTGAAGTGAAGGCCATGGGTGTTAAAAATATACGTTGCATGGTAGACAATTATCGAGAGGAGTATGGTGTAGAGATGTATATTAACCTCGACCATTCACCTTCGGTAGAGGAGGCAAAGGCCGGTATAGATGCTGGATTTGAGTTTATCCATATCGACATATCTCAGGCCAACCATGATGCAAGCGATGAAGAGATTGTTGCTGCCACCAAGGAGGTAGTTGAGTACGCTAAAAAGACCGGCGCCCTAGTAGAGAGTGAGCCTCATTATTTTGGGGGTAGCTCCAATGTCCATGAAGAAGACATAGATTATGAAGAAATAAAAAAGACATTTTCTACACCAAAAGGCACAGTTGAGTTCGTTGAGGCAACAGGTATAGATACGTTTGCGGTAGCAATCGGCAATCTGCATGGGAGATATCCGGTGCCAAAACAGTTAGATATCGATCTGCTAAAGTCGATTAACAAAGAGGTTGGTGATGATACATTCTTGAGCTTGCATGGTGGCTCTGGAACTCCAGAGCACTATTATAGTGAAGCGGTGGCTCATGGCATAAGTAAGGTCAACATAAATTCCGATATGCGCTACGCTTTCAGGACAACTTTAGAGAAGGTTTTACAGGATAACCCTAATCAGTATGCGGTAGTTAAGTTGATGCCAGAAGTAATTGCTTCGGTGCGCATAGTAGTCGAGCAGAAAATTGAGATGTTTGGCGCCACTGGAAGGGCGAATGTTTAGCCATATGCAGTTAAGTTGTAAATTACTCGCTAAAATAGGAGCATAGCAATGCCAAGCAATAAAAAAACAAAACTTAAAGTCGCCACAATCGGTGCAGCGACTCAGGATGTTTTTTTGATGGGTAGTGCCTTGAAGGCCAAACGAGATGTGCGTACCCATGAGTTTGTAGAGCAATTCCCTTTAGGGGCTAAACTGGAGCTTGACAAAGTCGTCTTTAGCACTGGTGGTGGTGCCACCAATGCAGCTGTAACTTTTGCTCGCCTTGGCTTTGATACTCAATTCTTGGGCAAAATTGGAGACGACCCCGCTGGTGAAAGTGTCGTCAAAGAGCTGAAGGCAGAGTCTATAAACACATCTACGCTCGTCTGTGATGTTTCTGGAGTTACAGGCTATTCTACTTTACTGTTGGCGCCAAGAGGTGAGCGGACCGTTCTTGTCCACCGAGGTGTATCAGAAGAGTTGAGCGCTAAAGATTTTAATTATTTCGCTAAGTTAAATGCCGATTGGCTCTACATAACATCTTTGGCCGGGAACTTTCCTTTACTTGAATCGGTGATTGAATATGCCAAAACACATGGTATAAAGCTGGCAATAAACCCAGGCTCTTCTGAACTTAAACAGCCAGAGCGAATGAGGCAGCTGCTTCATAATTTTTCAATCGTAAGTGTCAACAAAGAAGAGTCAGAGTTACTGGCTGATGGTAAAACTATAAATAGCAGGGTGCGGCAACTAGCAGAGCAGTGCGCCGTTGCTGTTGTGACTGATGGTGCGAAAGGCTCTTATGCCTGTGACGGTGCTACTGTATACAAAGCTGGTATGTATAAGGACGTGCCAGTGTTAGATCGTACAGGGGCGGGCGATGCTTTCACTTCTGGTTTTGCAGCCAAAGTCATGGAAGGCGATTCGGTAGAATATGCTCTGACTTACGGTAGCGCTAACTCTACTTCGGTTGTGCAAAGTGTCGGCTCAAAGACCGGTATTCTAAAATCGGAAAAAAAGCTTCGTAAAATGAAAATTAAGAAAAGTAATGTAGGGAGTAAATAATGTTAAGCCGCTTACTGCAAGCCAAGCAACCACTATTTGACATCACTGTTGAGCAGCTTGAAACTCAAACAGGCAATAAGTCAATAGATGCTGAATTTATAGCAGAAATATTAGAAACTGCTCATCAAAAAATGCGAGAGCTCAACCTAGATCCAGCTGACACAACCGGTCAAGAGCTTTATCGGGCCCTGATAAATAAAGTTAGTGAACATGATGATCACCTGGCTAAGGAAGTTGGCGGTAAAGATTCAACTAGTTTAGCTGAGATGGTGCCTAAGATCGTAAAACGAATCAACCAGGCTGATATCAAAAAAGACGGATGGTTTTTAAAGCACGGGGTGGCTAAAGAAATGCTGCTTCATATGCCGCCTAAGAATATCATTGAGCGGCTAGGCTATAAGAGTGCAAAAGCTATGCTGGCTGAAGAAGACTTGTACGAAATATACGGGGCTTTGCGTTTTGCGGAAGATGGAGAGTGGTTAAATGAATACAACCGTCAATATCATCGCTTGAGCAAAGATGACTTTGAAGAGAGAAAGATAGAGATAGTTCAGTTTGATCCTGACAAGTGGGGTGATATAGCAGCTCACTTCGTCGAGAAAAAGCTGCACAATATAACTCATCTCAAAGAGCTTGGAGTTATAATGACCATGCCGGTAGCTGGTGATAGGCCGATGCCAGGCGTGACATTAAAGGTGATGCCACTAATATTGCATTATTTCAACGAGATACGTCTTTATAGTGCATTTTTCAAGCTCATGAAAGACAAGAAAAATTTTGGCGATATATTCGTTGACACGCTTATAGCCGACCCTTCTCCGGTTCAAGTGACGCAAAACGATAACGTTCACTGGCGAGTTATACAGCGCTATTTCGGCAAACTAAAAGACGAGTATCATCCAGAGATATTTGAGCCCCATGTCCAGCCGGAGGATTTGCACTGGCGTAAAGCGGAGGAAGTGCTCTATGACATCAGCCCCGAGCTAGAGTTCTGGCGAGATTTAGACTATGTAGGTTTATTTGTAAGCGATGAAGAGCCGGTAACTTTCAATTTGATGGATATTAGTCTGAGTTACTCAAACCAGCTTCCTTTTGAAGATAGGTACTTGTACCACTTTCGTGAAGCTTTATGGAATGAGTTGTTTGTAAGATATCTAGGCCAGAAAAACCTAGAAGATAGAGTGATCAAGCGACTGGACAACGCCATGATTGAGCCGGAAACTATTACCGAGTTTAAATAGTATATGAAGTATCAAATATGTATTAGCGCAGCTTCTAAAGGTAAAAGTGCCGACGATGGCAAGCAGCTCGCCTTTGATATGGGGTCAGTTATTGGTGGTGCAGGGCATACTCTGCTGACTGGGGCCACAACTGGGCTGCCATATGAGGCTGCCCGAGGCGCGAAATCGGCTGGCGGGCAGTCTGTGGGCATATCGCCAGCAGCCAGTCGCCTGGCTCATGTCCGCAAATATAGGCTGCCAGCAGACATGTATGACTTTTTGCTATTTACTGGCCTTAACTATGCCGGACGAGACAACTTGCTTATAAATTGCTCTGATGCAGTAATAATAATTGGCGGTAGGCTTGGCACCACACACGAGTTCACAGTAGCTATGGAAACCAACAAGCCAGTAGCTATATTGCATGGAGCGGGCGGCACCAGCGATCTTTTCGATGAGCTGATGCGCACAGCCGGTAGAGATCCTAAAAGCGTAATCGAAGAAAACGATCCCTATGTCTTGCTACGAAAGCTTATAAAGGAGCTGAATCAGAAACATTGCGCTTAGAATAAGAGAAAAGGGCGAGGTGTAAAAGGTTTATTGATTTAAGTCATATTGACTTAAGCACCTTATTACATTACTCGCCCCTGTCGTGAGCTTGTTGGTTTTTGGCTGGTGAGCTGGCTGGCCGGCTGATTGATTCTAGTGCCTCGAACACATATCCGCGTTCAAGGTAATCCATGAATCGAGACAGCCAGCCAACTAGCACGTAAGTCATAAGTGACCTCCTGTGTCGATGACGTCTCCTAGTTCAATGGTTTGGTTGAATAGTAGCCTGAAAAGAGGATCGGCCGATACATCAAAAAATATAGAAGCATAAAACCACACATATCCTATTAAAAGCGCAGAAAGCACTAAGGCTACT
The DNA here is from genome assembly GCA_964415975.1 of uncultured Candidatus Saccharibacteria bacterium. GTDB lineage: Bacteria > Patescibacteriota > Saccharimonadia > QS-5-54-17 > QS-5-54-17 > CAYQCN01. The sequence continues at coordinate 53,372 of CAYQCN010000002.1, forward strand.
GTGATTTGGAGGACTTTGCTTATGATTGAACCCATCACCAGTCCTATGTCAAGTTGCACGACTACTTTTATATAAAAACAATAAACTTTTAGTGTCAACAGTTTATAATGGCTGCTGTATGTTTAATTTAAATGCCAACTACGAACCGAGAGGTGATCAGCCTCAAGCTATAGATAAGCTCACTCAAGGGGTTAGCTATGGTGCTAACGAACAGACTTTATTAGGTGTCACTGGTTCTGGTAAGACTTTCACGATGGCTAACGTGATAGCCAATACCAACAAGCCGACATTGGTGCTTTCTCACAACAAAACTTTGGCTGCTCAATTATATGCAGAATTCAAACAATTTTTTCCAGACAACGCCGTACATTATTTCGTGAGTTATTTCGACTACTATCAGCCAGAGGCTTACATACCCCAAAGCGATACTTATATAGAAAAAGATTCCCAAATAAATGAAGAGATAGACCGCTTACGTCACGCCTCCACTAAGGCTCTGCTAACCCGTAGAGATGCCATAATAGTGGCTTCGGTGAGCTGTATATATGGTCTGGGGGCAGTAGGTAATTACTCCGAGTTAGCTATAACTATTACTGCTGGTGAGGCGCGCAAGCGAGACAAACTTTTACGCCATTTAACCGATATCCAGTATGAGCGTAACGATATAGATTTTGCTCGCGGTACTTTTAGAGCTAAAGGTGACATTGTAGATATATACCCAATCGGTGACGAATCGGCATATAGGGTTGAGTTCTTTGGCGATGAAATAGATCGCATCAGGAGTATCGACCCCATCACCGGAGAAGTGCTTGGTGAATTAAAAATAGTGACAATATTTCCCGGTAGTCACTTTGTGACACCAGAAGAAAAGCTGAAAGTAGCTATTGCAAATATACAGGATGAGCTAGACCAACAGCTTAGTTATCTTCGGGCGCAAGATAAACTACTAGAAGCCCAGCGCCTGGAGCAGCGTACAAAATATGACCTAGAGATGCTGCAAGAGACAGGTTTTGTCAAAGGTATAGAGAACTATTCTCGATATTTGACAGACCGCGAGCAAGGTGAACAACCGGCTACATTGCTGGATTATTTTCCGGATGACTACTTAATGTTTATTGATGAGTCACACATGACTGTGCCGCAAGTGAGAGGTATGTATAATGGCGATCGTGCCCGAAAAGAAGTCTTAGTAGATCATGGTTTTAGATTGCCGAGCGCGCTCGATAATCGACCTTTGAAATTTAGTGAGTTTGAGCGCCACCTGAACCAAGTTGTGTATGTATCGGCTACGCCTGCAGACCATGAACTTAGTCGATCTAGTCAAGTTGTAGAGCAAGTAATAAGGCCTACAGGACTGCTCGACCCCCAAGTAGACGTTCGGCCAACTGAGGGTCAAATAGATGATGTGATTGCAGAAGTAAAAGACACTGTGGCTCATGGCCAAAGGGTACTGATTACGACACTGACCAAGCGGATGGCAGAGGATCTTACTGATTATCTCAAAGATCTTGATATAAAAGTTCAGTATCTGCATTCAGAAGTTGAGACACTGGAGCGAAGTGATATTCTGCGCGATTTAAGGATAGGAGTTTATGATGTACTGGTCGGCATAAACTTATTACGTGAAGGCCTGGATTTGCCGGAGGTGAGTCTTGTAGCAATTTTAGATGCTGACAAGGAGGGTTTCTTGCGTAGCGAACAAGCTCTAGTGCAGACCATAGGCAGGGCTGCCCGTCATATAGAAGGCAAGGTCTTGATGTATGCAGATGTGATAACCGGCTCTATGCAAAGAGCCATTGACGAGACAGAACGCCGACGCCGTAAGCAAGAACAGCACAACAAGAAGCACAATATCACTCCTGCCGGTATTGAACGAGCCATAGAAGAGCGAATGCACCAGCACGAAAAATCAGAAGAAGACAAAGTAGACATCGACAAAGTTCCAGCGTCGGAACGCCCTCAGTTGGTAAAAGATTTGACCGCCCAGATGGAGTTGGCTGCTGCTAATTTACGCTTTGAAGAGGCAGCTGAACTACGTGACTATATAAATGAAATTCAAAAAGGTAGCTAATTCCAACCTTGGTCTATAAGGTTGCCGCAAAATCTCGTATCGCTTAGGAAGTCGCTGTGGACATCGCCCTCTATTATTATCTGCTTTACATTTTCTCGATTTTGTTTGTCGCTGCTATATAAGTCGAAGCGGGATATGGTGTCGAACTCTCCTGAATAAATAGTAATTTCTATATTCGGGTCTAGTGTGTCTATGTCTACTTTGGCGCTAGCTATTAAACTAACCAACTTTTTTTGAGTCGACCCAGTGTGCAGGTCTTTAGGCAATATTTCGGCTGCACTCTTGCTCATGCCAAGTAGCTCATTACTGGTGGTGCGACGTAACACTACTTTCAATTCCTGCCTGGTTAGTCCGGTCACAAAGCGGCTGGTGCGCATAGGGCTGCTCGGTGTTGCTAGCAAGGCCAGTTTGTCTACCTTGATTCCATATGTGCTATGTATGTCTTTAGCCACTTCATAAGCCAGGATACCACCATATGATTGGCCAACTAGGCTAAGTGGAGCAGATCTTTTTATGTTGTAGTGAGCTCGAGTGTATTCTATGCAATGTCGTCTGGCGCTAGCTAGAGTAATGTGGTCGGCAATATTGAGCCAGTTGCGACTTACTACTACATCTTTAGTGCCTTCGCTGCCTATGGCAATGATAAGATTATTTGGGAACCTTTGCCTAAGCTCCCAACCAATCTCATGACCCTGCCTTGTAGTTGGGCTAGAACCGAAGGCGTGGAGTAGAGTTATTGTGGGCAGATTCGGGTCGAACCTTTCTTGGTTGAAGCTATATATTTTAAATAAAGATTCTGTGATCGGGTCTTGGCAGAATATAGGGTCGGCCAGCTCTCTTTCGAAGGCTCGCTTTTGTGTGTTGTCGCTCGGTGCTGGAAGGACGGAATGTGTAGCTCGATTGTATCGAGTTTGCTGTTCATCCTCTTTAATTTTCGACACAGTCGAATCAATCTTGTCATTGCCTGGATTTAATATGGTCATAATATATTTAAATTATTAGTCAACTAGATTTATATCATTCAAGTAAGTTGTTGTCACGTTAGGTTTATTAGTTTTTTGTGAGAGATGTAAAGTTGCTATACTTATACTCATGACAAAACTATCAGAAGACAAAATTGCCCAACTAGGGCGTCTAGCTAGGATCGGCCTCAAAGATAAAGATCACAAGCGTCTAGTTGGCGAGCTAGAACCGGTTTTAAGTCATGTGCAAACTTTGCAACAGATCGACACAGTCAATGTGCCTGTAACGAGTCAAGTTACGGATTTAACCGATGTTTGGCGAGAAGATGAGGTCAAGCCTGAGCTTTATTCTCGGGATCATTTACTGGCTAACGCGCCAGAAACAAAAGGTGGGTATATAAAGGTAAAGAGGGTTCTATAGTGAATTTGGCTACCACAGATACAGGATTATTAATATGAAGTGGCCGGCTATTTCAGAACTGGCATTTAATATTAGATCTGGTGCGATTAAATCTTATGACCTAACTAGCGATTGCTACTCGAGGGCTAAATCCGACCAGCATAATGCAGTCTTAAGTTTAGATGACTCCGTACTCGAAAAGGCTTCCGCGATTGATGAGGCTATAGAAAACGGAGAAGATATCGGTCCGTTGTCTGGAATCCCGTATTTAGTCAAGGACAATTTCCTCACACACAATACCGCCACAACCGCTGCCAGTAAGATGCTAGAAGGGTTTAAGGCGCCTTATCAGGCTACAGCTGTTGAAAGGCTTGAAGCCGCGGGAGCACTCATGCTCGGCAAGGTCAACTTAGATGAGTTTGCTCATGGTTCATCCACCGAAAACAGCGCTTTTGGTCCAACCAAAAACCCAAGAGACACATCTAAGGTGCCGGGTGGGTCGTCCGGAGGCTCTGCAGCTGCAGTAGCCATGGAGCTTGTGCCGTTTGCGCTCGGCACAGACACGGGTGGATCTATAAGATTGCCGGCTAGTTTTTGCGGTGTGGTGGGCATGAAGCCTACTTATGGTTTGGTCTCTAGAAGCGGTGTAATAGCTATGGCATCTTCTACAGATGTGATTGGTCCGTTGACACAGAACGTTGCCGATAGCGGTTTTATTTTGGATGTGTTGGCTGGAAAAGACCCACTTGACAGTACGACTATCGATAGAGATGTCTCTTATGTCGCTGAACCTAAAGACATCGAAGGCCTTAAGGTTGGAATCATTGATGGCCATTTGGGTGACGATATAGATGAAGTTGTAAAAGCCAAAGTACAAACTGCTCTAGATAAGCTTGAAAGTGCCGGTGCAGAAGTGAAAACAGTCACTATACCAGATGATGCGGCGGCTCTGGCTGCATATTACGTCATAGTTCCGGCTGAAATCAGCTCCAACCTAGCTAGGTATGATGGGGTTAAATACGGACTCAATCCGAAAGAAGCCCAAAATCTTTTGGACGCCTATTTGGAGTCTCGTGGGGCAGGTTTTGGTAAAGAGCCGATTCGACGAATACTTACCGGGACATATGTACTCTCTAGCGGCTATCAGGATGCGTATTACAAGCAGGCGCAAAAGGTAAGAACTCTCCTGAGAAGGGAGTACGACGAAGTTTTTGAGGATGTAGATGTATTGGTGGGGCCAACTGCTCCAGCCACCGCCTTCAGTCTGGGCGAAAAGCAGGACCCGATCAGTATGTATATGACCGACCGCCTCACAATTGCCGCTAACTTGATTGGGGCTCCAGCATTGAGTATACCTCTTGCAGGTGAGGCGGAGGGTCTTCCGGTGGGGCTACAGATTGTCGCTCCACGCCGAAAAGACAAGCAGCTGCTTGATATAGCAGCTTCTATTGAGGGGATAGTGTGACTGAATTAATTTTAGTGGCCGGCATAGGCTTTCTGTTGGTGCTTGTCTTTTTAGTGCCGACAATCGCCACCTCTCAGCGTAGGGCCAAAAAATCATCTATCGACAAGCAGTTCGTATCCTCTGAGTGGACTAAAATCGAAGCCATGGCAGACAAGCCAGATAGCACTGCTCGTTATGCCGTCATAGAAGCCGATAAGTTACTTGATTATGCCCTGAAACAACGCGGCTACCCCGGCGAGACAATGGGTGAGCGCCTAAAAAGCGCTGATAAAGACTTTTCCTATCTAGATGACGTGTGGCAGGCCCATAAAATGCGCAACAAGCTAGTTCATGAATCTGAGTACCAGGCCGATCAACGCTTAGTTAAGCGAGCGCTTAGCCAGTTTAAAACAGCACTAAAAGATATGGGGGCTTTTTGATGCCGCAAAAAGATATACAGCCTTACCGTTCCGGTTATTTGGTGGATATAGGTATTGAGTGCCATGTCCAACTCAAAACAGATAGCAAGCTCTTCTGCGGCTGCAGCAATGATGCACGCACGGCCAAGCCCAATACTACAGTCTGTCCTGTTTGTCTTGGTATGCCGGGCACCTTGCCGGTCCTTAACAAAAGAGCCGTAGAGCTTGCCGTGCAGGCCGGTAGTGCCTTAGATGCCGAGATTGCAAGTGAGACTAAATTTGATCGCAAAAACTACTTTTATCCTGACTTGCCAAAGGGCTACCAGATCACGCAGTATGATCAGCCGATAGTAGGTCGGGGTGCTGTAGATGTGCCACTGGATGGCGAATCTTTTGAAGTTGGCATCACAAGAGCTCATATGGAGGAAGATGCCGGCAAGCTAACCCATCCTGATGACGCTGAATACTCACTGGTCGACCTCAATAGAGCCGGAACTCCACTTATAGAGATAGTTTCAGAGCCCGATATACACTCGCCGGCTCAAGCCAAGGCTTATGCCCAGGAGCTCTATTTTCGCATGCTTTATGCTGGGGTGTCGGATGTAGATATGTATCACGGTAATATGAGGTTTGACTTAAATATCAGCGTCCGCAAACCGGACTCAATCCAGATGGGGATTCGTACGGAAACCAAGAACCTTAATTCATTTCGCAGCATAGAGGCGGCAGCTGAATATGAGATCGGACGCCAGATTGGAGTCATCGAATCGGGCGGCTCAATCACCCAGGAGACTCGCGGCTGGGACGAACAGAAAACCTACGCCATGCGCAGCAAGGAAGAGGCCGACGATTATCGTTATTTTCCAGAGCCTGACATACCACCACTAGTTATAACTGAAAGCATCAAGCAATCGACCTTGAGCGATATGCCCACCACGCTTTCGCAGATAAGAGAGCAGTTCAATGCAGCCAATTTGTCTCAAACCCAGCAAGAGGCACTATTAAATCAGCCTAGGCTGGCTCGCTTACAACAAGAAATAATAGCCTCTGGTGAATATAGCGAGCAGACAGTTAGCCGGATAGCCAACTGGATGACAACCGAAGTAGTCAGGTTGGTGCGTGATGGTAGTTTTGACTGGGATTCTTATCGATTAGATGAAGCTGGATTGGTGGAGTTGGCTGCAATGGTAGACGCGGGTGATTTGAGCTCGACTGGTGCTAAGCAAGTTTTAAGTATAATGCTAAAGGAAAAGGCCAGCCCCAAAGAGATAGCCCAAAGAGAACAGCTCTTGCAAGTATCTGACTCGGGAGAGCTCGAACAAATAGTAGACCAAGTGATTGCGGATAACTCTAAGGCTGCAGATGATGTTAGAGGTGGCGAGTCTAAAGCGATAGGCTTTTTGACAGGTCAGGTTATGAAGGCTAGCCAAGGTAGAGCCAATCCGCAAAAAGTAAATGAGCTCTTGCGGCAGAAGCTAAAAAATTAAGCTGAGTAACAATCCTCATCTGGCTCTAGTTTGCTACAATTAAACACAACAACTAGCCACAGAAAGGAACCCAATATGCAACGCAAAGTAACTAAGGCTATCATACCTGCAGCCGGCCTAGGTACGCGCTTTTTGCCTCAAACAAAAGCTATGCCCAAAGAAATGCTACCCATCATAGATAAGCCTGTCATCCAATACATAGTAGAGGAAGCCGTTTCGGCCGGAGTTACCGATATTATTATAGTTACCGGTGCTCATAAGCGTGCAATTGAAGACCATTTCGACCACCAGCATGAGCTAGAGCAGCAGCTTAAAGTTAAGGGCAAGGGTAAGTTGGCGAGCGACCTAGAGAGCATTGCCGAGATGGCCAACTTCGTCTATTTGAGACAAAAAGGAGTCCCGGGCAATGGTACCCCCGTATTAAATTCATCCCACCTTATAGATAAAGACGAACCCTTCCTGGTTCTGTTTGCCGATGATATGTTCCATGCCAAGAAGCCACGAGCTACTCAGTTGGTCGAGACATATGAAAAACTAGGCAGACCAGTCATGTCTTTGATGGAAGTAGAGGGCCCAAGTATAAGTAAATACGGAGTAATAGAGCCGGGAGAGCAGGTGGATGATAGTACGTTCAAAGTTGAGCGAGTAGTGGAGAAGCCGGCCTATGAAGATGCTCCCTCCAAATATGCTGCAATCAGTGGCTATGTACTTAATCGTGAAGTTATAGACTCGCTGGCAGAGCAGTCACCTGATGACACAGGTGAGGTGTACCTTACGTCGGCCATTAATCAGGTCGCAAAATCGAGCGAGGTATACGGCCACATACTCCAAGGCAAGTGGCATGACACGGGCAATAAGCAGCGTTATTTAGAGGCGGTGGTCGATATGGCGCTAGAAGATCCAGAGCTGGCTGATGAATTTAGAGAGTATCTGCGCTCTGTTGTTTAAAAATACTAAGCACAAGCCTTTCGTGGACGGCAATAAACTGTTAATATAAACTCATGGCGGCTTTTGAAGTACTAGTCTTAATACTTAGCATTTTCTTAGCTATTTTTTTAGTGATTGGAATTGCAGTGCTGGTAGAGCTATTGAAGTTTGCCAGGCGTCTAAATGAGATGTCTGAAAAAGCAGATAGCTATATGGATGAGATACGTTCTACTCTGCTCAATGCCGTCAAGAAAACTGCTACTCCGACCATGATTATGTCCGGCATAGTGCAGTTTATGCGCAACACCAGAAGAAGTGATAAAGATTAATTTAAAATAGGAGGACACTAAAATGTCTCAAGATAACAACGAGCAAAAAAACCACAAAAGCAAGTTTGCATTAGGCGCAGCTATAGGAGCAGTGGCTGGTGCAGTTGGCGGTCTTTTGTTCGCACCAAAGAGTGGCAAAGAGACACGCGAGGATCTTAAGGAAAAAGCCAAGGAAGTTGAAGCAGAAGCTAAAGATAAGTCTCAGGCAGCCAAGCGAAAAGCCAAAACAGCCAAGCGTGAAGCCAAAAAAACCGGAGAGCGCGTGCAACAGAAGGCTAAAAATGCCAAAGAGGCTATTAAAGACGAATAGTCTAGCTATTTTCACGCCACAACTTACGTCTAAAATCTTAGAAACCAGATGAAAAAATACACCGATCTCAAGAGTGATGAAGAGTATGCCAAGCTCGGTAAACTTTTGGTGCTAGCCATCCAGAGAGACAACCTAAATGTCACGCATGGATGGTGGCGCTATATAGGTATCAGTTTCGTTAGAGGGCTCTTTATGGGACTTGGCAGTGTAGTCGGTGCTACTATTTTGGTGGCGGCAGCTATATGGCTCATGGACATATTTGACTGGCTGCCCGTCATTGGTGAGTGGCTAGACGCATTTGGCAGTGAACTAGAAGAAGATCCGGCGCTATAAGTTTTAGTGCATTTTTGTATTGATTACTTGACTGCCTAAAATGCTTGTGCTAAATTTAATTGCATAAAGTCTAAAAATAAATAAAAGGAAAAATAAAATGAAATACGCCCCCAACATAAAACAGATTAAGTACCCACGACTGACATCGGTCTCAGCCATAGCAGTACTACTAGTTAGTGCTATGGTGCCGTTCATGGCGCAGGCTGGACAGCTGGGTAACCGCTCGCTAGAGCTAGGCTCAGCGGCAGCTGGGGCTGAGACTACCCACGACTTTTCATTCGATATCGGCACCTCTTCTA
>CAYQCN010000003.1:0-2543 GCA_964415975.1 uncultured Candidatus Saccharibacteria bacterium
AAAGGCGCCCAAGACGCTAAGCGCGGCCAAGAGTTTACCAAGCTCAGCAACGCAATAGCGGTAGCAGCTCGTGAAGGTGAAGACCCTGAGACTAATTTCCGGCTGAGGCTTGCTATCGACAAGGCCAAGCAGGCCAATATGCCCAACTCCAATATTGAGAAGGCAGTCGCTCGTGGTAGTGGCAAAGACGGCTCGGCTCAAGTGGAAGATTTCTTATACGAAGGTTATGGACCTGGAGGAGTGGCAGTGATTGTGGAAGGGGTTACAGACAATCGTAACCGAGCGGCCTCTACAATACGTACAGCCTTCAATAAAAATGGAGGCAACATGGCCGATACCGGCGCCGTGTCTTTTCAGTTTGATCGTCGCGGTATAATTACAATCGAGACAAGCGACGTGGACGAGATTACTTTAGCGGCCATTGATGCCGGTGCCGAGGATGTGTTTGATGAAGGCGGAGTGGTGACTGTCTATACAGGCCCAAAGCAGCTCAAGCAGGTTCAGCAGCAGTTGCAAGATTATAATGTTAAGTCTGCAGATCTTGGCTATGTGCCTCATAATATAATCAAGATAGAAGATGTAGCTACCGCTAAAAAAGTTGTCAATCTGATGAATGTGCTAGAAGATATAGACGACGTGACAGATACCTATACCAACTTCGACGTCGATGATTCGATATCTGCTGAGCTAGCTTAGGTAGACTGGATGAAGATTCTTGGGATTGATCCGGGAACTGCAATTACAGGCTTCGGTGTTATAAAGGCTGGAGTAAAGACAGAAATGATAGACGCAGGAGTGGTGCGCACTCCGGCTAATCAGCCACTGGCTGAGCGTCTGCAGACTATATATAAAGAGCTCACCCAGTTAATAGGCGAGTACAGGCCAGATCAGATAGCAGTCGAAGAGCTGTATTTTGCTGCTAACGTCACTACTGCTATATCTGTCAGCCATGCAAGAGGGGTGGTGATGCTGTGCGCGGCTGAAGCGCAAGTGAGTAATATTGGAGAATACACCCCGCTACAGATTAAGCAAGCTCTTACCGGGTATGGTCGAGCAGAAAAACACCAGATTCAAGAGATGGTGAGGTTGGTTTTAAATCTCAATCAGCCACCCAAGCCAGATGATGCTGCCGATGCATTGGCAGTGGCGATTTGTCATTCTCAGACCATGGAAGCATAATAGTATTATGTTGATTACACTTTCGGGCAAGGTGACCCATAAGCTTGAAGAATCGGTCGTTATTGAGGCCGGTGGACTGGGATATAATGTCTGGCTGTCAAATACAGATTATGACAAAGTATCTGCCGGTAGCGAGGCGCAGCTTTGGGTTTATGACCATATAAAAGAGGATGCTCGCGAGCTTTACGGGTTTACTGAGCTTTCACAAAGAGATCTCTTTATGAAGCTACTTGGCATTTCTGGGGTCGGGCCGAAGGCGGCTTTGGCTATATTCTCAGTAGGCAGTTTTTCTAATCTCCACCAAGCTATTGCTGAAGGAGACGTAGCCCTATTGCAGTCGGCTCAAGGTGTGGGCAAGCGTACGGCAGAAAGAATAGTAATGGAGCTCAAGTCGAGCATAGGTCCAGTGCTCGAATCTACAGGCGCTCAAGCCTCAAGTTCTGAAGGGGCGGTGGAAGCTTTGGAGTCTTTGGGCTACTCTCGATCTGACGCGGTGGCAGCTCTGGCTCAGACCGACCAGGATGCAGAGGAAGAAGAGCGCATAAAACAGGCCCTTAGGAGTATGAGCTGATGATAGAGAGAGTGGTCGACACCAACCCGCAACCAGACAGCAACGATGACGAGCAGCAGGTAGAGATTACACTCAGACCTAAAGATTTTGCTTCTTACGTAGGCCAGCAGCAAGCTCGACAAAATTTAGAACTAGCTATCGCTGCCGCTCGCAACAGAGAGGAGGCGGTAGACCACGTCCTGCTTCACGGTCCTCCGGGATTAGGCAAGACTACGTTAGCGGGCGTCATAGCTCATGAGATGGGATCGAACCTAAGAGTTACGTCTGGCCCAGCTATAGAGAGAGCTGGCGATTTGGCCTCTTTACTGACCAATCTAGCTGATGGCGACATACTCTTTATAGATGAAATCCACCGTTTACCTCGCACGGTCGAGGAGGTTTTGTATCCGGCCATGGAGGACTTCAGCCTTGATATTATGGTTGGTAAGGGCCCCTCGGCTCGATCGCTTAGGCTTGATTTGCCTTCTTTTACAATTATCGGAGCCACTACTAGAGTGGGCACATTGTCGGCGCCACTGAGAGATAGGTTCGGTATGGCTCATCGGCTGGAGTTTTACACTCAAGACGAGATGGTAGAGATATTGCGTAGATCTGGCGCTATTATGGAAGTCGAGTTACATGATGATGCAGCTGGTGAGATTGCGCGCAGAGCAAGGCTGACGCCAAGAGTTGCCAATAGGCTGCTAAGGAGAGTGAGGGATATGGCAGAGGTAAAAGGTGACGGTCGACTTACTAGCGACATCGCCAAACAGGCGCTACATATGCTAGAGATAGACGAACTAGGGCTCGACAC
>CAYQCN010000003.1:2643-19641 GCA_964415975.1 uncultured Candidatus Saccharibacteria bacterium
ACATCGCCAAACAGGCGCTACATATGCTAGAGATAGACGAACTAGGGCTCGACACGGGCGACAGAAATCTACTGTCGGCGATTATTGATAACTACGACGGTGGTCCGGTCGGGGTTGATACTGTAGCTGCCCTGACCTCGGAAGAGCGACAGACGATTGAGGATGTATACGAGCCGTACTTGATGCAAATCGGTTTTATTGAGCGTACGCCGCGAGGACGTAAGGTTACCGAAAAAGCTTACTCGCATCTTGGCTATGACATAAAAGGAAAGTCACAAAAAATGCTCTAATAGGCTTAAGCAGCTTTAGGGGTTGAAGGGGTCTCTTTCTCCGCGGCCATCTAGCCCTATATCTATCGCCCCGCTCTCTAGGTCTTCGATCTCATCTCTTAGCTCTTCTTCTAAATCTAGGGCAACGCCATCTTCTTCAGCCTCTTCTCGTAACTCTTCTAGGTAGTCAGAGTCTACTTGCTGCTCGGTTATCTCCACTGCCTGCCATAGAGTAAACCCAAGCAAAACAAGAACCAGCAGCCAAGCGATAATGACTCTGTGCTTTATTAATCCATCTATAATTTTCTGAGTGTCGATGTTGCCAAGCCTCATGATTTAAGAAATACCTCCAGCTGTATACTTAGGTTTAGCTGTCCACTGACATCATCATCGCCACTGCGGTTGATGTTGAGCGATGTGACCTGCATGAATCTTTCCTGTCTTTCTACGTTGTCTAGGAATAGTAATAGCTCTTGATAGGTTCCGCTAACGTTGAAGCTTACAGGCATAACCAAGACTTCGTCTAATGAGCCTTGATCTGTCTGAGTGGTGCGATCGGGTATACCGCTTGTGCTCTGAAATGATATGCCGCCACCGTCTAGGCCGGCACCATCAATCATGGCAAAAATCTGACTTGCTACTTCAGACTGAAGCTTGTCTTCTGGTAGTATGCGACCGGTCTTGTCTTCTAACTCCTCAAGGTCATCATAAGCACCCTCTAATTGCTGAAGTCTTTCGAGCTCTTCTTGTGCGACTATAGACTCGGCCCTTAGCCTTTCAAGTTGGTTGGTTTTGTCGGCTAGCTGGTTGTGGCCAAAGTAAAAAGCTGCCCCACCGCCAACCACTACGAAGCCTATTAACCCTAGCATTATGTAGAAAAGTTTTTGCGGTGTCATAAGGCTTCCTCCGGGTCGAAAGCTATCACAACCGAAACATTAACATTGCCATCTTCATCTACATCGCTGACATTTTGTATGTCGGCAGATTTAATTCGGCTCGACTCTAAGAGCTCATCTCTTACTGATATAGCTTGTTGCTGTGATTGGGCCGTGACTTGTAGCTCTAAAGGCTGCTCTTCAATGTCTTCGCTCAAGCTAATGCCATTTATGTAAGAGCCGGGAGGCAATACGCTGGCTATATCTTCAAGCAGTAGGGCAAATTGAGGTCTTTGCTCAATAAGCTGGTCTATGGCTTGCAGTTGTGTGTTGAGAGCTAGCACAGAAGATTCTAATTCGCCAAACTCATTTGCTCGCTGCTCGGCCGTTTCAATGTCTGATTCGAGGCCATTGATTTGTTGATTGGCATACATATGGCTGGCCGTAAGGGCTAAGCCGGCAAGTATAGCTATAGCTATCAGCGCTAAAAGGTAGTTGCGGGCTGTCACGTTACGCTTAGAGTAGTTGATTTGTTCTTTTAGCTCTGGGGGTAGTAGATTAATCATCGATCCAGCTCCTTGAGTGCTAGACCTACGGCTGTAGTATAAAGTGTTGTTTCTAGCTTATGAGGAGGTTGCAGTGGTTTCACTCCGATATTATCCCAAGGGTTACAGGTGTCGACGTCTAGGCCGGTTAAGTGAGACAAAAAATCATCCAGGCCAGGCAGATTGGCGCCGCCACCTACGATTACCACTTGCTCTATGTCGGCTCCGTCTTGGTTTCTTTCAGGGTGGTAGCGTAGTAATTTTTGTATCTCTGAAGCTAGAGACGACAGAGTCGGCGAAAGGGCGGACGCTAACTGTTCTTGCCATTTACTTTTACTTATGCCGTAACGTGATTTTATTTCGTTGGCTTTGGTTTTGTCGACGTCTAGAGTGTCTGCGATTGTTTGAGTAATCATGTTACCTCCGGTGGCTATAGTACTTGTCAGCTGCAGGCTTTGATCGTAAATGGCCAGGTCGCTTGAATTGGAGCCAAAGTCGATGATGATTTTTGCCTTTTCATTTTGATAGGCATTGTTTACGGCTCGTACAATTGATAGCAGGCTAGGTTCGGCTCCGTATATCTCCAGCCCTACCTCGCCAAATAGCTCCATATATGAATCGATAATATTGCTAGGCGCTGCTACCATGTACAGGCGAGTTTTGTTGTCATCGGTATGCTCAAGTATCGTGAAGTCCAGATACATCTCATTTTCATTGAGTGGTACATATTGCTGCGCTTCTAGTTTGACAGCATCTTCTAGGTCGGCATCTTCTATTCCGCTTAATTCTATAATACGACTGAAGATGTGCGAGGTTGGAATACTGGTATGAACTCTGTCGGTTGTAAGCTTGCCTACTACTATCTCATTGACAAGAGGCTGCAAGACTTCTTTTATTTTTTCAGGTTTAGCAATGACACCATCTTCAATCGCGCTAGGATCAAATTCGGCATAACCATAACCAACCAGCTCAGCGCCTTGCTTGCCACCTGTTAGCTGGGTAGCTTTGACAGTGGACTGACCGATATCGAGTCCGAATATGGGTTTCTCTTTATAAAAGAGTGGTGCCCGCATAGGTATCCTTACTAAGCATTAGCAGTATTGTATCATTTTATTGACCTTCAAACACCCGCTGGTAGTTGACTATCGACCATACTTGTTCTCCCGATGATAGCTCTTCGCCAAATACGACATCGCCGGTACCCTGCATGCGCACGACTTGACCTATCAAGCCTCCAGTAGTAGCGTTGCCGCTCATATTGACTTCTGTCCATTTAGCATAGAAGACAGTAGCCGGTGCGTTAGCATTAGCCCCAAGCCTTATTGTCTCGATCTGTTCGGAGTCTTGAAGGTCGCCTCCAGTTACATTCACGCAGTCAGGTGAGCAGTCGGCTGTACTGTAGAAGGTTATGACTACTGCACCGATTCCGCTTTCATTCGGTAAAATACCATCATTGCTACTAAGATCGACTCCATCTTCACCGTCGACCATGATGAATGGCGGTTCTTCTACATCGTCAGAAATCCTGACCGAGGAGTTGGCACCTATGGACAACCCGCCATCTATCCAGGTATCACCTTCAACTGTGACCTCGCAACCTCCTCCGGTGCTGACGTCGCTTTGTATATGTAGGTTGGCAGGCCAGGTTATGCTTTGCTGGCCACCACAGCTACCCTGGTTCGGGGTAGAGTAGACTTCCTCTACGTTGTCTTGCTGGGCTTGACGATCGTGAAACTCATCACCAGGCAGGCCGAGCTGCTCTACATCGCTACAATCATCATCTAAGCCACCATGGCTCATTGAGCTGCCGTCACTTTGCCCATTGGCGCAGACGTCACCGTATATTCGGTTATTGCCGCCAATCGATATCGGCTGATCAGCTTCGTCGCTAGATGTGCAAAGCCGCGGATAGTCGCTGCCCCCGCC
The DNA here is from genome assembly GCA_964415975.1 of uncultured Candidatus Saccharibacteria bacterium. Taxonomy (GTDB): domain Bacteria; phylum Patescibacteriota; class Saccharimonadia; order QS-5-54-17; family QS-5-54-17; genus CAYQCN01. The sequence goes on from CAYQCN010000003.1 coordinate 6,259, forward strand.
GGGCGGGCAGGCATAGTAGCCAACGTCTACATTTACCGGTTGGCTTTGACTGCCTATATTGGCGTTACCACTCATATCTATTCGACCATCGACATGGACCGGTCCGTTGGATATGCCGGCGTTACCTTGCAATATCAATCCGCCAGCTCCAGCTCTAACGGCCCGATCCTCCTGGATAGTGGTACCGACAATGACGGCTCGTACTCGGCTAGTGTGGCTAGGCTCGTCGCTACCGTGAGAGTAGACTCTGCCGGTAGAAGTGACTATCTTTTCTTCGGCTATATCGCCATCTTCTACGTCGACTTCGTAAGTGCCACGACCTTGCTGGTCTGTATCGAACCATTCCTGCTCCTCAGTATGTCCAGCGAAGTCGTCGTCTAGGTTGAGCTCGTGGATGGCCATTTCTACACCGGCTTCAGCTGCCATTAAGCTGTTAGATTGGGCGACGCCACGCTGGGTAGATTGTAGTTGCGACAGGGCCAGCCCAGTTAAGGTCAAGCCGATAGACAGCAAGAATAGCAGTACAATAAGGGTGGTAGGCAGAAGGGCGCCTTTCTTGTCAAGATTGTAATTTTGTTTGGATATAGACATTAGTTCCTAAACACCCCCATAGTTGTGTAGTCGACACTTATATCGCTTCTATAAACAGTGTCTTGCAGCTCAATATATAGTTCTACAGCTCTAGCTTCTGATGGGTCTACATCTTCATTGAAATCGTTTATATAGCGAAACTCTAAATTGCTGACATTCTCAGCCAGTTCTCCATCGGATGGACAACCATCGGTGCTGGCCGGGCAGGTAGTACGAGCGGAGTTTTCGCCATCACCGCTAGTGTCAGCAGCTAAAGTCCGCTTATACAATGTCTCATCTTCGACAAAGAATATGATGTCGTCTTTATAGGGGATGTAGGTGAATGGGTCGTTGTATATAAAGTTGTTGTTAGAGTCGGTTACAGGTCTTGATACGACAAGTGTGCTTTCATCGCTCTCCCAGGCATAATCACCCTCTGGATTGTTAGGGTCAGCCCATCTGTTTTCGCTATTGGCGTTGGAGGAGTGTTTGATGTCATCTGCTACCACTTGTAAGGTGAGCTGCGCGTCGCGCAACATCCCATCGCGGGCATTTTGCTGTGCATTTTGGGCTGTTCTTTGGGCAAAAAATCCAAGTAGTGCGGTTAGTATTATGGTAGTTAATACTGTGGCTACTAAGACTTCTATCAGCGTAAATCCACGGCTGTTCATTGCGATATACCCAGTCTGCCGATTATAGCCGAGAGGACTACATCTTCACGCTTATCACCGGCACCACGTTGATCGTAGGATATCGTGACTGTCAGCTCCCTTAAGTCTGGCCTGGGCTCTCTCACTTCAACCAAAGCTTCGCCGTTACGCAATCTTTCTGGTAAATCTTCTGAAAAGTCTATATCTTCACCAGGTGTTAGGCTGCGATAGTGTTGATTGCGCAGTCTTTCAATTTTGAGCTCAGCCGCTTGAGTGGCTGCTCCGATGTCTTGGCTGCGAGTCTGGATTCTATCCACTGCAAAATAAAGAGTGCTGATGCTGATTATCAGCATAGATAAGACTATGGTAGCAATCATGAGCTCGATTAATGTAAAGCCTTGATTTGATGTGTGATAAATCTTTTTCATAGTTCTAATTTAATAAACCGGCAGCTTTTGGCCGCCGGTTTATTAGTTTTATTTTAATGAGTTAAGTTTCTTTACCGTGTGCAACTACTCAACTGGATCGTAAGCGCTTTGTGAGCTTGTGACGGTGTAAACTACTTCGCCATCACGCTCTTCGCCATCTTGGTCGTCTTCATTTTCTAAAACTGCAACCAACTCATAGCCCTGACACTGTTGAGTACCATCAACATCCTCGCAGCCACTAGTGTTATAGCCGTAAGATCCACCTTGTGGGTCCTCTGGTACTTCTTCAATGTTTAGGCCGTCGACACCTTCTAGGTCGCTGGCATCAGTAGCAGCTGGATAAAATCCGTTGTTGGTGTAGAACTCTTCTAGTGGCGTTTCGAGGCTTCCCAGGTCTGCCTTGCGGTCGGTATCTCGACCTTGCTCTAGAAATGATGTAACTGCCGGTACGGCTAGACCGATCAATATGCCGATTACTACGATGACTACAAGTAGCTCAATCAGCGTAAAGCCGCGCTCTTGTCTCAATGCCTTTAAGTGGTTCATCTAAAATCCTCCTTAGATGTGAGTTATTTTTGTATACTACGACATTATACCGCTTAAGCTAACCTGTCAACAGTTTTAGAACCCGGCTAGAAGGTCTCAGTCAGGGTCATGATAGGCCCAAACACACTGGCTACAATGGTACCCACTACTGCACCCAGTACAACTATAAGTATGGGTTCGATAATGGATGTAAGGCTTGAAATGATACGGTCTACTTCTTTTTCGTAAAATTCGGCAATCTTGTTGAGCACGACGTCAATCTGCCCGGTTTCTTCACCGACTGCTGCCATCTGATTGACTATCGGTGGAAATATTTCGGTGGCGGCTATAGAATTTGCTATTGCCTCACCCTGCTTGATGGAATCTACACTGTCTAAAATGCCTTGTTTGACTATCGAATTCGATAGTGCACCGGCTGTGACCTCTAGGCTTTGTATGACCGATACTCCAGCCCCAGCAAGTGAACTGAAAGTTCGTGAGAATCGAGCGACGTTGACCTTGACAGAGATCGATCCAATTACAGGGGCTTTTAGTATAGCCTTATCGAACAAGAACTTGCCTTTTTCGGTCTTAATGAATCTGACCAATCCGAATATAGCACCGGCTAGACCTATGCCGAGGAGTATGAAATTGTCTCGCATGGCGTCGCTGATACCGACAACTATTTGCGTAAGCAGTGGTAGCTCGCCATCCAGATCGTCAAATATTGCAGTAAGTTCAGGTATGATGGCCACCATAATAAAAACAAAAGCTATCAAGGTAATAGAAAGAATGACCGCTGGGTAGGTGGCCGCACTTTTAATCTGCCCCTTTATCTCACTATCTTTTTCAACTTGGGTCGCTAGCCGGTCCATGATCTGATCTAGTATTCCGCCTTCTTCACCGGCCTTGACCATATTGACATATACGCTTGAGAATACTTTGGGATGTTTGGCCATGGCTTCTGATATCTGTATGCCGCTCTCTACATCACTGACTACGCTTGATAGTACTTTTTGTAGCCCTTCAGATTCGGTCTGATCACGAAGGGTGTTCAGGCAGCGCACAAGTGGCACCCCGGCATTGACCATAGTAGAGAATTGGCGAGTAAACATAACTATGTCTTGAGTCTTGACCTTGTCGCTACCGGGTAGCTTGATGTTGATGTTTTTCCAGTCTTTGCTGGCCTCCTTCACTACTAAAGGCTGCATATTCTTTTCTTTTAGTGCGCTTAGCGCGGCCGATTGGGAGCTAGCGACTATCGTGCCTTTTTGGGTTTTGCCGTTTGAGTCTTTGGCTGTATAGCTAAAATCTGCCATATGCTACTCCCTGGTTACTCTCAGTATCTCTTCGATAGTTGTGTCGCCATTTAGACATTTTATGAAGCCGTCTAGCTGCATAGTAATCATGCCGCTATCTATGGCTAAAGTTTGGATGTCTTCAGCGGTAGAGTTGCCGACAATCAGCTTGCTTATCTCTTCATCGACCTCTAGCACCTCATATATACCCATTCGGCCCTTATATCCAACTCCTTTACAGGCATCACAGCCCTCTCCCGGCTTAAAGAGGGTGAAGTCATTAAGATCAAGCTCTTTGGGTAAGTTTGTCTGGGTCGTGGTGTCTACTGGGGCGTCATCTTTAGCTTCGGCCTGCTCATTGTCTTTAGATTTGTCTTTTTGTTCGGCCTTTTCTTGCTCAGCTTGAGCGGCAAGCCCTTGATGGTACTTTTCTAGATTTTCGTTGATGTGAGGGAGGGCTCTTTCCATCCGAAACTCGTCCTTGATGCTCTGTAGCTGATCTTCATCAGGCTTATAGGGCTGCCTGCACTCTCGGCAAAGCCTGCGCACCAATCGCTGACCCACTACAACCCTAACTGTAGATGCAATCAAAAACGGCTCAGTGCCCATGTCTAGTAGTCGAGGCAGAGTAGTGGCAGCGTTGTTGGTGTGCAGTGTTGATAGCACTAAGTGGCCAGTAAGGGCTGCCTGAATAGAGAGATTAGCAGTCTCTCCGTCTCTAACCTCTCCGACCATTATAATGTTCGGGTCTTGACGCAGTAGCGCCCGTAGCCCGTTAGCAAATGTCATGCCCGCTTTAGGGTTGACCTGCGTCTGATTGACGCCGCTCATTCTGTACTCGACAGGGTCTTCTACGGTCGATATGTTGACGTCTGGTGAATTAAGGCCACTCAGTACACTGTAAAGAGTGGTGGATTTACCGGCACCTGTCGGTCCGGTGACAAGTATCATGCCGTAAGGTTGGTGCATAGCTCGCTTCATGCGCTCAAGTGCAGTAGCATTAAAGCCGAGCTCTTCTAGCGTCAGCGCTTGAGCGGTCTCATCGAGCAACCTCATCACGATCTTTTCTCCGTCCATGACCGGCAGGGTCGAGACACGCAGGGCTATTGTGCCTGCGGGGGAGTGGATTTTGAAGCGCCCATCTTGAGGCTTCCTGTGTTCGTCGATCTTGAGTCCTGACATTATTTTGATACGGGATACAAGTGGCAGCATCAGGTCTTTCGGTAAAGTGTTGGCCTCTCGCAAAACCCCATCAATTCTATATCGAACTTGCACCATTCCTTCTCTCGGCTCGATGTGAATATCTGAGGCCTCTTCCTTGATGGCGTACTCAATAATCAAGTTCACGGTCTTGGCTATCGGCGAGTCTTCGGCTACTTCGTCTTGGCTGACCTCTTCTTGCTGTTTGGTCGTTTCGCTCTCGGGTATGACTTTGGTGATTTCGCTGTCGAGGTTACCTTTGTATTTGTCGAGCACTTTGTTGATGTCTTCATCGGTTGCTATATATATGTCTATGTCGCTACCAAGTAGTTTCTCTAAGCTGTCGACTGCCGGCAAGTCTCCAGGGTCTGACATGGCGACCTTGAACTTCCCTGCTTCTTCATCGGCTTCGAATATTACAGCCCGGTACTGTCTGGCGATGTGCTCTGGTATGCGGTTGATGGTTTCTGAGTCTATTTTAGAGTTGTCAAGCTCAACAAACTCTACACGCAACCGCTTAGCATAGAGCCTAGTGACGTCTTTGTCGCTGATAAGTTTGCGCTCATAGACAAGCTCTTGTAGAGACTTTTTGTGTTTTTGGGCTTCATCTTGGAGCTCGTCTAATTGCTCGGCGTCGACTTTATCGGCAATTAACTCGCGCAAGATTCTATCATTAAGTTGCATATGCTTATTGTAGCGTATTATGTAGCAGATTAAACTAGCCGGAGCTTTTCAGTTCGGCATTTGTACGCTAAAATAATTCATAAGAGTAATAATTAAAAAAGAAAGGTTTGCATGACAGACGACAAGCAGCAAAAAGGCAAGCAAGCGGCTCTAGACTCGGCTGTGTCCCAAATAGAAAAGCAGTTTGGGTCAGGCTCGATTATGAAGCTGGGCGATCAGCACAATATAGACGTTGAAACTATACCGACAGGTAGCTTGAGTCTCGATATAGCTTTAGGCGGCGGCATCCCTAAGGGCAGAATTGTTGAGATCTATGGCCCAGAAGCTAGCGGTAAAACCACTCTAGCTCTCCATGCTATAGCTGAAGCCCAAAAAGGCGGCGGTACGGTTGCCTTCGTCGACGCTGAGCACGCCTTAGACCCAGAATACTCCAAAAAGATAGGCGTCAATCTAGAAAACCTGCTCATATCTCAGCCCGATACTGGCGAGCAAGCCTTAGAGATCACAGAAACACTAGTCCGCTCCAGCGCAGTCGATGTGGTAGTAGTCGACTCGGTGGCAGCTTTGGTGCCTAAGGCCGAGATCGAGGGCGAGATGGGCGACAGCCATGTGGGCTTGCAGGCTAGGCTAATGAGCCAGGCTCTTCGTAAGTTGACCGGAACTGTATCCAAATCAAAAACTACAGTCATATTTATCAACCAGTTACGCATGAAGATAGGCGTTATGTTTGGCAATCCGGAGACAACTTCTGGCGGGCAAGCGCTGAAGTATTATTCCTCTGTCAGGGTGGAAGTGCGCAGGACGCAGGCTATCAAGCAAGGGGATGAGTCGATCGGCAATCACGTCAAGGCCAAGGTAGTTAAAAACAAGGTGGCCGCCCCATTTAAGGTGGCTGAGTTCGACATCATGTACAACGAAGGCATATCAAGAAGTGGCGATGTGCTTGATTTGGCAGTTGCGCATGAGCTGGTTAATAAGTCTGGCGCTTGGTATGAGCATGAAGGCGAGAAGATAGGTCAGGGACGGGAATCGGCCAAGCAGTACCTCAAAGACAATCCGAAAGTTTTCAAGAAGCTTGATAAGGAGATTCGCAAAAAAGCTCTAGGAAAATAATGCCGACCGACAAGCAGACAGTAGATTGGTACGATCAAAATGCTGCTCAGTATGCTAAGTATCTGCACGAAGATGAAGGCAAGTATCATTTCGGGCTAGAAAAGCCGGCTATGTATGCCGAGCTTCCGGATCTAGGTGGCAAATCAGTGCTGAGTTTAGGTTGTGGCCCGGGAGCGGATAGCGCCTACTTGCAGTCAATTGGCGCCACTCGATCGGTTGGTATCGATGTGTCTGAAAAATTAGTCGATATCGCGAGAGATGAACATCCAGAGTGTGAATTTCACATAATGGATATGGAGCAGCTCGATTTTGATGATAATGCTTTTGATTTAGTCTATTCTAGCCTGGCTATGCATTATCTGCCCGATTGGCAGAGTGTATTGTCTGAATCGTATAGAGTTCTTAAGCCTGGGGGCGTACTCTTATTCTCAGTTGGCCATCCAGTCTCAGGAGCGATGCATCAAACTAGTGATGTTGAGAGGAAAGAGCTCTATATTGGGGCTAAGATTAATAAACAGACGCACGATGTAGATATATACGGCGAATATTTGCAGCCAATTACGCTTAGAACTGGCGGGGACATGGATGTCGTCATATATCACCGCCCATTGAGCATGATGGTCAATGAAATAATTGGCTCTGGCTTTATGCTTGAGAAAATGATAGAGCCATCACCGATTGAAGACATGAAGAAAGCAAGCCTGCGCCATTATAAGCTTCATCAGACTATACCGTTTGTGGTGATATTCAAATTACTAAAGCCAGATTTAGAGTAGTTAATGCTTAGCCCAGATTATGACTCGTAAAATAACCGATATAAAACCACAAAAGAAGAAAGATGGACGCTGGTCTATATATTTAGACGATGAATTTGCCTTTGGCATTAGTGAAGATCAGCTTTTAAAACTAGGTATTTATCAGGGACAGGAGCTTAGCGAGCAGGATATAGAAGAGCTAGCGCTCCGGGTCGATGAGGATAAAATCTATCAGGCAGCCGTGAGATATATAGCTTTGCGCCCAAGGAGTGAATATGAGATCAGCTCTCACCTAAAGAGAAAGCAATATAAACAGCCCAGCATAGATAGCTGTATAGCTCGACTAAAGCAAGCTGGCCTGCTGGACGACGCTAAGTTCGCCCAAGACTGGATACAGTGGCGCCAGGCCACGACTCCTAGAAGCAAGCGCAAGCTTTGGGCCGAGCTCAAGCAAAAAGGACTAGACGACCAACTGGTCGACTCGGCTTTAGAAATGATAAATGAAGAGAGCGAAGTCGAGACTGTTATAAAGATTATTGATAAAAAAGCTAGCCGATATGACTCCAGAGACAAACTGATAGCTTACCTGTCTCGTCAAGGCTTTAGCTACGACAGCATCCGCCAAGGCTTGGAGGAGATTGACTCTAGGTAGTGCTTAGGCTGTGTGCTGAGGGTTTAGGGCGTGTCTGGCCTCTACTATGGCATCGGCCACTACGACATGTTTGTCGTTGACTTCTAGGATTTGACGCCTATCCACGATTAGGGTTTGGCCGTTGATATTTCGCCACATGGGCTGGTGGATGTATATTTTTTGAATCTTAAATTCGATACTGTCAAACACGTACTCTTCTACTTTGCCTAGGTTTTTCTGGCTACGAGTCTGCACTCGCTTGCCTATTAGTTGGTAGTCGATAGATAGCACTTCTTCTAGGCGGGGTAGCTCGCTTTTAGCACTGAAGGCGTCTACATCATCTATTAGCGCTTGCTTTAGGTTGAACTCTCTTATGTTGGAAGCCAGTAGTATACTCGGTTCATAGTTGGTGTAGAATCCGCACAACAACAGTCTAAAAGGGTCAATAATTCCCTGATTAATCGAAGCCTCAGGCTGCCCAGTTCTCATATTGACAATCTCGACATTGTTCATTTGTCCAGACTGGATAAGCATATTTATATTGTAGCCCAAAAATTGATTCTATGTTTAGCCGATAGCCAATCTTGTAAATAGCATAAGCCAACACCAGCCGATATCGGTAATTGTTAGAGGCGTCACGATCGCGCAGGGTATAGTCTTTGTCAAAAACACTGTAAAGAGTAATATATAGAGCATGAATGAGGTGACATTTAGTACTGATTCGGCCGTGTCTACCCAAGACTTGGCAGCAAGGGTAGGTGCGGCTTTAAGAGGCGGAGAGGTGATCGAGCTGATAAGCGATGTAGGTGGAGGCAAGACCGAGTTTGTTCGCGGTCTAGCTCGTGGTATGGGTAGTCAAGATGCAGTTATGAGTCCGACATTTACAATATCGCGCATATACCGAGGCGAAGGATTGAGCTTGCACCATTTTGACTTTTATCGCTTAAATGAGCCAGGTGTCATGCTTGAAGAACTGAGTGAGTGCATCGATGACAATGAAGCGGCTGTAGCGGTAGAGTGGAGCGATGTCGTAAGCGGTGTACTGCCTCAAGATCGCCTACAAGTCAGAATCAAGCCGACCGGCGAAAATGATCGAGATATTAATATGATTGCTAAGGGACCCGAGCATATTAAGCTGATTGAGAGTCTGGTATGATTTTGGCTATAAGAACAGATAGCCCAGTTGCGGAGCTATATTTGCTCGATGAGACGGGCAGGGAGCTTGCAAAAGATATATGGGAGGCGGGCAATAAGCTTTCTGATGAAATACATGAACATATACGCCTGCTACTAGACGATCAATCTGGCTCACTGGAGGACTTAACAGGCTTAGTCGCCTACAAGGGGCCAGGCTCATTTACAGGTCTTCGTATCGGCCTGAGTGTAGCTAATGCGATAGCTTTCGCTCAAGAGATACCTATAGTGGGGGCGGGTGGCGATGACTGGCTAGATGAGTGCATATCGCAGCTCTCAAGTGGTGTTGCCTCAGCCCAGGTCACACCTGAATATGGTAGGGGCGCCAACATTACCAAGCCAAAGAAATAACCTGTCAAAAACTAAGCGCTTACGTTTGCTTAATGAGAACAAAGAGTGTATTAAATAATATGGACTTTTTGTAAGGGAGTTCTGATGTTGCAATAATACAATAATTATTGTATAGTATGTTTGAGTTGTAATACTTTTTGTTGAGGGAGTTTTATGCGTGAGGAGTTGCTTGATAGCCAACCGAATGGAGCGCTTGAAGCCGCTAGAATGAATAGCGGCGCTATAGAGCGTCATCTTGTTGCAGTTGAATATCCTTTGAGCCCAAACTTCGGTAAAGACCTAAACGAGCGTCAAGCAGAGGCCAAGTATGGTGTATATGTAGGAGATTTCCTGTGGATAGGCAATGAGCCAGTGATGGCCATCTCTGATCTTGGACCAGAAGAGAGAGATGAATACGACAGACTTTTTGCTAATTTTGAGCCAGTTCCAGTCTGGCCGTATGAGACTGTAGATGAATTTGTAAAGAATGAGCGCCCCATAGACCCCCTCACCCAGAAGATGCAGATGGGTACTGTCAATTTCTTGGGCTTCTTTCAGGACCCTAAGTCTGTGACCGGTATGGCTCACCGCAAGAAGATGGCCTGGCAGAGGCTAGAATTCTTAGAGAGGAATCTAGAAGATTTTGACTTGATTTCTAAGTTGGAGCCAAAAATGAAAGGCAAGACGAGCATGCAGGATCTTGACAGTGAGACCCAGGAGCTGCTGTTTGATGCTTATAATTTGATGAGCAATCTAGTCAGTTTTAATGATCCAGATCTGGTAATGACCTATCTGGGCGACTCACAAGAAGGCGGGGAGATTTATACAGCTGGCGACTACTTGGTGCGCTAAATATGCCGAGCTTGATTGCGTTCAAGCGCAAAAGAAATTATATTAAGTGTAGTTATATAAACTTACGTAATTAAATTCCTGATATTTTGACCGGTGCATTCCCCGACAACTTAGCTGACTTGATAATCTAAATAATTTTCGACCCAGGTCATCGCCATATCAGGTGGAAGGATGGATGAGATGGAACTAATCATAGGACTAGCAGCCCTGGCTGTAGGAGCTGGCTTTGGCTATGGGGCAAAATCCCAAAATACTAAGCGCACCTTAGGCAATGCAGAGGACAAAGTCAAAAAGCGGCTTGAGGAGGCAGAAGAAGAGAGTAAGTCCCTAATAGACAAGGCAAAACAAGAAGCTGCTGATATATTTGATGAGGCTAAAAAAGAAGAGAAAGACCGCCGTAAAGAACTTAATGACATGGAGAAACGTCTTACAAAGCGAGAGGACAGTTTAGATAAAAAACTAGACGATCTAGATAAGCGAGCAGAAAACATACGCAAACAAGAGAATGATATTGAGAGCTTTAAGTCTGAGCTGGCAGACATTAGACAGAAGAGTCAAGAGAAGCTTGAGTCGATTGCCAAGCTAAGCAAAGAAGAAGCAGCCGATAAGTTGATGAAGATGACAGAGAAAGACGTCAAAAATGACCTTACTCAATATATTGAAAAGCTAAAAAGCGATGCCAAAGAGACTGCTGAAGATGACGCCAGGACTATTATTGTGGGTGCTATGGAGCGCTTGGCCAGTGATGTGACTGTTGAGAAGACAGTTTCTTCGGTCGATCTGCCCAACGACGAAATGAAAGGCCGTATTATCGGTAAAGAGGGCCGAAATATACAGGCCATAGAGCGTGCTACTGGTGTAGATATATTAGTGGACGATACGCCGGGGGTGGTGGTACTTTCTAGTTTTGATCCTGTACGGCGTCAAGTGGCGCGACTGACTCTTGAGACATTAATGAAAGATGGCAGGATTCACCCTGGTCGCATTGAAGAGGTAGTGGCCAAAGCTCAAAAAGATATCGACAAAGAGGTCATGCAGGCTGGTGCTGATGCAGCTAGAGAGACAGGTGTTGTGGGTATGCCCAAAGAAGTGCAGCGACTTGTGGGTGAGCTCAAGTTTCGTACTTCATATGGCCAGAATGTATTGAAACATTCCGTAGAGATGACGCATATGGCAGGTATGATAGCTGAAGAAATCGGAGCTAATGTTCGAATCTGTAAATATGCCGCTCTAATCCATGATATGGGCAAGGCATTGACTCATAAAATGGAGGGCAAGCATCACCACATATCTGGTGAGATGGCGCGTAAATATGGTGTCGATGAAGCGGTTGCTCATGCTGCAGAGGCTCACCATGATGATGTCGAGGCTACTACGGCAGAAGCCATGGTTATTAGAGTAGTGGATGCGATGAGTGCCGCTCGTCCAGGAGCTAGAAATCAGTCGGTAGAGAACTTCATCCAAAGGATGCAAGATCTAGAGAATGTGGCCAATAGCTTTTCTGGAGTAGAAAAGACCTACGCAATATCTGCGGGTAGAGAGATTAGGGTTTTTGTAGAACCCAAAGAAATTGATGACTTATCAGCTTACAGGCTAGCTAGAGATGTGGCGGACAAAGTCGAGAGTACGCTGCAGTATCCTGGCACTATCAAAGTCAATGTCATTAGGGAGACACGTTCGATTGAGTATGCAAAGTAAGGCTTAAGGCTGGCGCCCTGGAGGAATAGCTGAATGAGAGTGTTGTATGTAGGTGATATCATGGGCGAGTTTGGGCGCTGGGTGGTCGAAAAAGAGTTGCCGAGCATCAAGTCTAAATACAGGCCAGATATAGTTTTAGCTCAGGCTGAGAATGTAACGCATGGTCGAGGTCTAAAGATAGATCATTACAAACAGCTCAAGAGTATCGGCATTGATGGCTTTATGAGCGGCAATCATATTCTTGCAGTGCCTGAAGCCGCTACTCTAGTTGCGGACAAAAACCATCCAGTCACACGACCAGCCAACTACCCCGAAGGCGCTCCAGGGCAAAAATACAAGATAATACCCACTAAAGACGGTGATGTGGCTCTAATTACTTTACTTGGCCAGATAGTTGGCAAGGATGCCGACGAACCGACCATAAATCCATTGCAGGTAGTCGATGAGTTGCTTGGGCTGGATGACATTAAGCGGGCACCTATTAAGATAGTCAATTTTCATGGAGATTACTCTAGCGAGAAGGTTGTGATTGGACAGTATCTTGATGGCGAGGTTTCGGCAGTAGTGGGTGATCATTGGCATGTGCCATCAGCAGACGCTAGAGTGTTGCCTGGTGGTACAGCCCATATTAGCGATGTAGGCATGGTTGGGGCACGCAACTCTTCTTTGGGTGTAAAAACCGATGTCATCGTTGAGCGTTGGCGCAGGCAAAAACCTAGCAGAAATGAACTAGAAGAGGTAGGCGAGTATCAGTTTTGTGGCCTTATAGTTGAAATTGATCCAAGTACTTCTAAGGCTGTATCTGTTGAGCAAATATTGACATATGGAACGCGCACTTAATTGCACATATGACTATAAACAGCCTATAATATAAATTTAGGAGGTTATTGTAATGACTAGACGAGAATTGATAAACGCATTGGCTGCCAAGCAAAATGTAAGTAAGCGACAGGCTGAAGAATGGCTAGACTCATTTGTGGATATCGTAGTAGACAGAGTTAGTGAGGGTGAGAAGGTTTCGGTCACAGGTTTTGGTGTGTTCGATCTTGGCGGCAGAGCTGCGCGCAGGGGTGTCGACCCTCGTACACAAGAGGAGATTCACATTCCAGCCATGCGGATGCCACGCTTTAGGGCCGGCAAGCGATTTAAAGAGGCAGTTAGAGACTAGATAAAGCTCGTAAAGTTTAATTTAATACTTAGAAGGCCGCTTCCCTTGCTTGAAGTGGCTTGATGGTAGATACTGTCACTGTAGCGGGGTGTGGCCTAGTGGCTAAGGCGCCTGCTTTGGGAGCAGGAGATCGTGAGTTCGAGTCTCACCACCCCGACCACCACGTCAGAATGAGTCAAATCGGTCAGCCGCTCAAGCAAAAACATGAGTTTTGCTTTAGCGGCTTTTAATTTTGGCCCATTCTTCCTCTTCCGAATAAAGTCAGAACTTTATTCGGGTGCAAGATG
>CAYQCN010000003.1:19741-57537 GCA_964415975.1 uncultured Candidatus Saccharibacteria bacterium
TTGGCCCATTCTTCCTCTTCCGAATAAAGTCAGAACTTTATTCGGGTGCAAGATGCAGGGCTTTTATGTTGGCTTAGTCTTCCTCTTCCGATTAAATCCAGAACTTTAATCGGGCAGGGGTTAGGTTTTGGTTTGAGATGTAAGTAGTTAGGGTTGCAGAGTTGTAGGATGAGAGTAAGGTAAGACCTTTTAAAACCGGGCCTAATAACTCTTCATGCTTTTTCTTGTTACTTAAACCTAACACCTCATACCTAAAACCCTAAAACCTTATAACCCTATATCCCTCCCAAAACCTATAAATCATCCACTAATTTCGCTACACTACAATTTGATTGGTAAGGATTATAATGAGCAAGACCAAAGAGCTTAAAAGAAGCATTATCGAATCTGAACAGTGGGACCCATTTGTCAGAAGCCATGAATACGGCCATCCGTTTCAGTTGAGCGGATGGGGGGAGCTAAAGAAAACGGTCGGTTGGCAGTCTCGGCTGATTGGTTATTTTCAAGATGATGAGCTGGTTACTGGCGCGCAAATGCTGTTCTTGCCAGCGCCGCTTACTGGCAGGAAGCTTGCCTATGTGCCTCGGGGGCCATTACTTGCACCAGATAGCTACGAGATAGGTTTTGTGCTTGAAGATTTAGCGCTTGTTGCCAAGGAAAACAAAGCATTTTATCTAAAGATTGAACCAGCCTGGCTTGAGTCTGACGCCGATATAGATAAGCCATGGCGAAGATCAAAAGAAACCATCATCCATGAAAAAACATTGATTACAAATCTTAAGCATGAAAATGAAGAGCAGATTACAGCTCAGATGTCACAAAAAGCCCGAAGGTTTGCTAGAAAAGCAGTTAAAGAAGGGGTGGAGGTTTGTCAATTGGAAGACGAGAGTCAATTAGATACCGTCTATGAGTTATACAAAGAGACATCTGCTCGAGCCGGATTTGGAATTCATCCACAGAAATATCATGATGATTGCTATCAGTATCTTGGTGACAACAATGAAATATTGCTTGCCTACAAACAAGACCGTCCTGTAGCTTTCTTGTGGGGTGCTCACACTGATCAGGTTGGGATTTATTTATACGGAGGATCGAACCAGGAGGGGCGCGAGTCTTATGCTAACTACGTGTTGCAGATGGAGTTGATTAAACGCTACTTCAACAAGGATATAAAATACTACGACCTAAACGGTGCATTGGCTGGCGGAGTGGCGTCTTTTAAGTCTGCTTTTGCCAGTGAAGAAATAGACTGGATTGGTGCGCTTGACCTGCCCATTAATAAGCCTATTTACTCAGCTTGGAGCAAGGCCAACCCCTTGCTCAAGCCATTGGCTAAAAGTTTAAAACGTCTAAAAGAGTCTCGTAGTTAGGGGTCTGGAAGTATAGACCTGATCAGATGTATAATTTTGCATTATGTCGGCTACATATCGAGTGTCTGCTAAAGCGTTTATTTTTAATCAATACGGTGCCGTCTTGTTAGTTAAAGAAGATGATGACGACTGGGATTTGCCCGGCGGCGGCGTCGACCATGGCGAGACGCCGCAACAGGCTATGCAAAGAGAGTTGTGGGAAGAGTTAGGAATTGCTGTTGATGTTGTCGGTGAGCCGTTCAAGACCATAAACTTCTATCATGAAGCTAAGGATACGTGGGTATTGTGGCTTGTTTTCAGGGTTGTCGTAGAAGATGAAGACAGCATCAATCTAGGCGAGAATGTAAGTGATGTCCGTTTTGTAAATGTAGACGAAATTGGTCACGACTGTAAAGAGCGAGTTGTAGCCGATTTGCTAATGAGTAGTGCTACTTAAATAAAGAGCCTAGTTTGACTCTATCTGCGTACTCGAGCGCGCCCAGTCGGAATAACTTCGCAGATAGGGCGAATGCCAATAAAGTAAACGCCGCCAATGCGCTGACGCCAATTATGGCTTCATATAGTTCAAGATTGCCGATGGTATTGCGTATAAGCATGACAGTTGGCGAGGTAAGAGGGAAGTAGGTCATGAATTGTACTAATAAGCTTTCAGGTGCGGTTATAAGTACCTGTAAGGCGTATATAGGTATTAGCGGCACCAAAAAGAAGACTCCAGACAATGAGTTGGCTTCTTTTACTCCAGGCATCATGGCTGCTACGCCAGACATTAAAGCAGCAAACATCAAGAATCCAAACATCAACACCAAAAAACCTACAACTATAGCTACAGGTTCAAATACCAATAAGCTAAAGTCAAAATCGACTACTAGACCCAGCCTGTCTTCATAGCGTCTAGCTCCAAAGTAGGTTATAACACCGAGCGATATGAAGAATAGCATTTGTGTTAAGCCAACCAACCCGATACTTAGCAGCTTGCCGCTCATGAGGGTTCTTGGGTGTACATAGCTAAGCACCATCTCCATAGAGCGGTTTTCTTTCTCTTCAGAAACCCCAAGCAACATATAGCCCATGGTGAAGAATAGTATTATGAAAAACAAAACCAAAAACACACCTGGCACAATCTGGCCAGCTATACCGACGGTCTCCTCACCGCCTTCGTAGGCCGTAACTTGTGAATTGGCACCTTGCTGTAAAGCCGTGGCAATATTGGGGTCGTCAAGCTTAGTGACTAGACTGGCCTCAAACAGCTCTTCGCCAATATTGCTGAGCATAGACGATATCTGGAAATTATCGCCACCGGCCATATGAACACTAAAAGCTTGACTCTCTAAGACGTCTTCTGGATATATTATTGCTCCGTCTATATCCTCGTCTTTAACTTGGGCAATAACCATATCTGGCTCTGCGCCTACTAGCTCTAGATTGGCTGCCTCGACAACGTCACTCTCTATGATGCCACTTTCATCTACTATGGCTACATCTTCTATGTCATCAGCTAATTCTTCCAGGCTAGATTCTGCTGTGCGTTCTGAGAAGTAGGCTATGGATCCAACTGCCACGATAATAAGCGGAATACCAATCAATGTCAGCAAGAAAGCCGGCTGCTTAACGATAGTAAGGTATTCATGCCGGATTATTGAGCGCAACTTATCGTTCATGCCGGCTCCTTATCGTACAATTTAACAAATACATCCTCTATGGTCTGGGATTTAAACTCGGTCTTGACTGAATCGACAGAGCCATAGGCTACCCGCTCGCCATCTCTAATGATAGCTAGGCGATCTGCATTGCGCTCCACCTCTTCCATCAGGTGGGTTGTATATATTATGCCTACGCCGCTGTCTCGAAGCTCTTTTATCGTGTCTATAAGCAGCACTCGGTTTACCGGGTCCAAGCCTTTGGTCGGCTCATCGAGAATCAGTAGCTTAGGATCTCCCATCACAGCTATTCCTAGCTGTATTTTTTGCTGTTGGCCACCGGAAAGTTTTTTTACTTTGACGTCTGCTTTGTCTTTGAGCCCGACTTTATCTAGGTATTGCATGGAAGACTCACGTGCTTTTGCGCGCCCGATACCTTTTAGTTCGCCGAAGTAAGTCATTACGTCTATGGCACTGCTGCGGGTATAAAGTCCGCGTTCTTCTGGTAGATAGCCGACATTTCCAGCCATATCGATAGAGTAGGGCGAGCCATTGATGTGCAATTTACCGCTAGCCGTTGTGTAGATGTTTAAAAGGCTACGTATGGTAGATGTTTTGCCAGAGCCATTAGCACCCAGTAAGGCAAATATTTCACCTGGGTAAACTTTTAAGCTCAGGTCTTTGACTATGCTCTTGCCACTAAGTGTAAGATTAAAGTCCTCTATTTCAACAATCGGTCTTTTTGCTTTTGTCATGCCTTAAATATTACATCAAGTAGCGAACCGCTACAAAGCCAAGCACTAGTAATGCCAAGAATATGAAGCCGAGGGTGTCTATGTAGCGTTCTATCTTGTCTTTGTACTTAGCTCCTAGCAGGCTGGATAGCCAGGCCACCAAGAAGAACCTACCGCCTCGGCTCATAAAAGAGGCTATTATGAGGGTTAAAAGGTTTATTTGGAATAGGCCGCCTGCCAGAGTAAATACTTTAAACGGTATAGGAGTGAATCCGGCCACTAAGATTGCTAAGAATGCATTAGCATCATAGCGCTCGCCGACTGTGGCGAACTCCGACTCTAGCCCATAGAAGCTGACGATAGCCTGGCCTACACTTTCGAAAAGGGCAAAGCCAATCCAGTAGCCAAATACAGCGCCAAGTACTGAGGCGACAGTAGTGATTAGAGCCAGCCTAAACCACTTCTTGGCGTTAGCTGTAACCATAGCGATTAGCAGTGGGTCGGGAGGTATGGGGAAGAAAGAGCTTTCACTGAAAGTAATCCCGGCTAGGGCTTTTTCGGCTTGAGGTGAGTCGCCCCACTTCATGGTCCACTGATATAGCCCCCTAATTGCCGATCGGGGCCAGTTTAGTATTCTGTAAAGCAAAGAATATTTTGGCTCTTTGCTGAAATCATCGTTTGCCATTTTGGTATTATAGCAGCTAAAATGTAGTAGTTATGAAATTGTTTATTCCCATAATTGTCGGCACTACAAGACCTAAAAGGCAGTCTATACATGTAGCAAGATTATTGGAAAAGGTGCTTACTGACAGTCCAGATATCGAGACAAATATAATTGACCCTCAAGATTACGACCTGTCTTTTGATGGTAATGATGAAGACATAAAGATAGAAGAGTATAGCGAACTTATGAATAAAGCTGACGGTTTGTTTGTGGTAGTTCCTGAGTACAATCATAGCTTCCCTGGCAGCCTAAAAGGCTTGCTAGACAAAGAGCTATCTGCATATATGCAGAAACCAGCAGCTATAGCTGGAGTGTCTGGTGGTGGCTTTGGCGGAGTGCGCGGCATAGAATCTCTGGTACCGGTATTAAGGGAGCTTGGCCTAATTGTCAGTTCAGTCGATTTGATAGTTCCACGAGTACAAGACAAGTTTGGGGATGATGGTGAGCTGTTAGATAGCGATTTAGAAGATAGAGCGTCACAAGCAGTTGCAGAGTTGACATGGCTGGCTAAAGCTTTGCGCAGTGGTCGCGATCAGGAAAAATAAACTTTCATCAGCTCTCTAGCCAGTTTGTTGCTGTCGTGGCGTATAAGGTTTCTGTCTATTAGATTGTCATTTTCCTGGATGTGACTGTCCACTCTTGATAACAGGTCAGCCCCAATGCCTTTAGTTTGGCGCTTTTTGATTTCGTCTTTATTGTTTTCTACCCATTCTTCACCTTCTTTTGCATATACTGCTAGCTGCTTTTTGGGTGGTTTGCGGTTGCTGTAAACTACGTAGTCAAACAGACCAGCTTCAGCATAGTTTTCGATGGTGTCTATATAGTCGTGTACTTGAAAGTCTTTGGTTTGAGATGGTTTGTTGACTAAATTGCATACCAGTACCTTGCGTGCCGGGCTGTTGACAAGTGTGTCCTTCATGCCTGCGACTAAAAGATTCGGCAGTAATGAGCCGTATAAATTGCCTGGTCCAATAACTACCATGTCAGCTGAGGCTATTGCTTCTATTGCGTCGGGGTTTATGTGGGCTTTGGGCTGCAGGGATAGCCTAGGCTTGTCTCTTGTACTAAAAGAAGCATTAATTACGTTCTTCTCGCCAATAATTTCTTGATTGTTTATATTTAGTTTTAGCCGTACGTTATCTGTGGTAACGGGTATGACGCGGCCTTGTATATTTAGTATATTTTCAGCGGTTTTTACAGCTTGCTCAAAGCCGCCGCTGATCTGCTCCAGGGCCGATATAAGTAAGTTGCCAAAAGCATGCCCCTCGAATTGGCCCGAGCCGAATCGGTGATTAAGCAGGTCCCGTAGAGCATGGGATTGAGGTGACAGTGCAACTAAGCACTGACGTATATCGCCGGGCGGAAGTACGCCCATTTCGTCTCTAAGTATTCCACTTGACCCGCCATCGTCAGACATAGCTACTATGGCTGATAGGTCTTGTACGTAGTGCTTTAGGCCAGACAGAACGGTAAATGTTCCTGTACCTCCGCCGATAACCACTACTTTTGGGCCACTAGTCTCCATATTTGCCATACTAGCACAAGCTTACTGTTTATTAGGTGATATATTATTATTCATCTAGCTAAACATCAGCTATTTGTCTGTTTGATGTATGACTCTTTGTGGGAAAGGAATCTCGATACCCGCCTCGTCAAAAGCTACTTTGAGCCTCTTTCTCAGCTCACCAGCTGCAGCCCATTGTTTGCCAGGCTTAGTCTCGCCAATAATTTTCAAATCAATGCTTGAATCGGCGAAGCTTTCGATGCGCAAAAACTGGGGAGGAGTCATGACGCTGTGACGCCACTCTTCGTCCTTGGCAAGCTCTTTGCCGACTGAGTCTATAACCTCAACCGCCTTCTCTATATCAGTATCATAGGCGACACCGATATCGATGTTGATACGTGTAAAGTCTTTAGACAGGTTTTTGGCACGATTAACAGTGCCGTGAGGTATATGGTGCACAGTCCCATCTAGGTCACGCAGAGTGCACATTCGCAAAGATATATCCTCTACTACACCAATGTCGCCATCGAGATCGACTATATCTCCTACCTGGTATTGACTTTCAGTTATGACATATATGCCAGCAAATAAATCTTTCATGATGTTTTGCGCGCCAAAGCCTAGTACTAAGCTGGCGGCACCACCAGCGGCTAAGAACGGTTGCAGATTAATCTCAAGTTCGATCAAAAGCAGAATTGCAGCCAGTACATAGACTGCTATGCTAAAAATACTACCAGCAACGTCTAAAAGAGTATCCTCTCTTTGCTGGTGCTGCTCTTCGGTCTGGAAGCGGCTTGTCTTGACGGCCCTGCGCACAAAACCCTCAAGAGGTATCATGCCAAACCTCTTAAGCAGTGCTGCACCTACGATAATGACAAATATTGCCACTGCATGGTCGGTCACCCATTGGGCTATTGCATTAAGGTCTATAAATTCTTCAAAAACATCCATATTATGGAATATCATAGCAAACTCAGTTACTGAAACGAACCCTAATAGCTGCTTAAGTTAAGGATCGATTTGCAAATAAAAGACAGCTATTGCGCAAAATTCATCTAGCAGTTTTTGCAAAGTTTATTCGCCCAAAAGTGGTAGTCGGTTTAGTTATAGGCGAAATGTCCGGGGTTTTAGTGGTTACAGTAGTTATAGGCTTTGGCGCGTGGTTAGTCGGTTTAGAAAAGATAGACAATTCACGAGCATAAGCTTTTGTTATACTAATCAGCAATGTCTAATTTTCTTTATCATCATTTAGGTTGGCATCATCAGTTTAGCGAGATGGGCGAGCTTTATGTATCGCTCATGTTGCGCTCACTAGGGCTAGGTATCGGGGGTATTTTTGTGCCTATATATCTTTATGATTTAGGCTATTCTCTGACATGGATAGGGGTATTCTTTTTGGTATCTTCTCTGATGAGGTATCCTATAGAGTTCTTAAATGGGCATTTTGTGAGCAAGTTTGGCTCCAAGCATGTATTGACAGCTAGTTTTTTGGCTTTGATAGTTTACTTTTTCTTGATGCAAGGAGTGCCTTATTGGTCTGGCTGGTTATGGGTAGCGGCTTTTTTCTTGGCTCTTGAGATGAGCTGGTATTGGGTAGCTCGCAATATGCACATGAGCCAAAATCGATCTCATAGTCATGGCTCAAGTCAGATAAGTCGGGTAATTATACTGCAAAGGGTAGCTGCAGCTCTAGGGCCCTTAATAGGTGGGCTGGTAGGCGCTTTGTTTGGCCTTGAGTTTAGTCTTCTGTTGGCAGCTTTTGTGCTGATATTGGCAGCCTACCCATTGTTTCGCACTCAAGACTACTACGAAACACGAGAGTTTAAATTCGTTGGGCTTAAAATGCCATATACGGCAATGTCTTACCTGGGGATGCAAGTTAACTCTATAACTACTTTGTTTATGTGGCCGCTTTTCATCTATCTTGTGCTTGGAGATTATGAGTCGATTGGATTTATAATCGCTATAACTGTAGTTATCGGCGGATTTATTGTTCATTTTATAGGTAAAATGGGTGACCATGGCAAGAACCCTGTCTTGCTGACACTTGGCTCTGTGATGGAGGCTTTTACTAACGTGCTCAGAGGAGTTGCATCTTCCTTTAGTTCAGTGCTGGGTGTGAATATTCTGAGTGATTTTTCTGCCTATTTGATAGCCGGACCGGCTACCTCTATTCGTTTTGAACAATCAGATACTACGGACAGGTTGAACTTTGTGGTCAATTGTCAGTTATGGGCGGTGCATGGCAAGTCGATGGCCTGGCTGCTTCTAGTCGTGTTTAGTTTAATTTTAAGTCTGGAGGCGACTTTACAGGCGGTATTCATTGTGTCTGCAGTAGGGGCTTTGTTGATACCCCTAATAGTCAAGCAAAAGCTTCCTGTATAGAGACTTTAGAGCAAGTGCCAAATATTGCAGCTCGAGCTGATATACTTTAAGTAACAAATTAAGTAGATATTTTAACTTATTATGAAGAATATATCATCATGAAGGTAAGGTATTTCGTAGTATTGGCGCTTGTATTGTTTATAATCGGGCTGTTTGGAATGAGGCAAAACAACATTGCTGCATACGAAATGTGGCGCGATATTCACACAGAAGGTCCAGAAGAGCTATCTGCAGGCGTTGAAGATTATGAAGAGTTGGAGGGATTTGTGCATAGTCGCATGAATGCTAGCGGCCCAGCGGGCATGGAGGTTTTTCGCCAAGACTTATACAAAGACGCTCTTCAAGACTATGAAGATGCCATAGCTGAGCAGTCGGCAGGCAGTGGTGTTTATGAAGAGGCAGTGGCTGAGTGTGACAGAGAAGGTCAGTCCGCCACTGAGAACGCAGAGTGCGTGCAGCAGTTTGTAGAGTCTAGGTTGGATGGTGGGGATGGCCTGCAAATAGCCCAGCCAGATACTCAAGATTTTACAGTAAAAATCCACTCTCCACGTTGGACGCCCGATGTAGCTGGTATTGCTTTGCTTGGAGCGGGATTGAGTTTATTGGTTGCTGTTGTTGCGTATATTAAGAACAGTTGGTTAAGAAAAACTAAAAACACCGGCTAATAAAGCCGGTGTTTTTGTATTTAGGTTTATATTTTTAACTATTCATCATCTTCTGTATCTAGGTCTTCTGTATCTATTTCTGTGTTGTCTGTCTCTTCAGTTCCAGGTACTTCGCGCGGCGTACCATCCATGTCGGCATTTTCATCACCTGACTGGAATTGTTCTATAGCTTGTGAGACTTCGCCATCTTCGCGCAAATTCTCCCAGAATATAATCTCTTTTGCTGATATGAACATTTGGTCTTCAGGGCCGTGCAGCTCATTGCCGAGTTTAGCTAGACTCACCTCTGGGTTGGCTGTTGCGCCCTCTTGCTCTGGCTGTAGCTGCTCATCGACTTGAAGGTAGTAAATGTTTTCTAGGATTATCGTGTCGTTTGTGGTACCGGTAATTTCTCCGAAATAGACTTGGCCATTAGTAAGAAATACCGCTTGGTACTGGTCTGAGTTGACGAAATCTGTTACTCCACTGGTGCGAGAAAAGGTACTCATAATGAACGAGATCAAAACTACCACCGCTGCAAGCGAAAGCAGTACTACTACAATTTTACTTTCTAGGGTCGGCTCGTACCATTTTCTTTCATTGTGTTGCCGTTGGTCGCCGCTTGGTCTTTGCTGCGGTGGCTGGGGCTGCTGCTGATGCCCTCCGGGCTGTTGCTGACGTAGTTGGTGATGGTTGTTGTTTGTCATACCTTCCATTAATTATATATCCCTTTCTTTTAGCTTCACTCACTATGAGATTAATATGTGATAGCTATATTGTATGCAACAGATACAAATCTTGCAATACACTTATGGTTAAAGGGGTATACAGTTGACATGTCTTTAAAACTGAGTATAAGCTAAGAGATACTAAGTAATAGAGAAGAAAAGGAGAGAGGGATGGCGTATACGCACACCAACTCAAAAGGGGTAACATATCACTTGCACGCAAAAGACGTGACACTTCGCGGCGGACGACAGCAGCGCATTTACTACTTTGCTAAAGCTGAAAAGCCTGGTGAGTCAATTGAAGAGATTCCGGCCGGCTTCAAAGTGACAGAGAACCCGCGTAACGGTTTCCTAACCCTAAAGCGCGACCAGTAGTCCCGCTAATCTGACCTGCTATATAAACAATAGTTCAGGTTAAATACTTAAAAACCCTCTTTAAAAGGGGGTTTTTAAATTGATAGCAATCAATAAGTTGCAAGGTTGAAAATGGGTGAAGAGTTTAAATTGTTTATAAGCTCAATGGCGAGTGGAGAATGTAATCATTTGGCTGCAGGGCTAGAGGAGAGCTTAATTGTAGGCCGATAAGCAGAAGCTATCAATTCAAAGTCAAGCCAGCGGGGCTTCTTGGCTGAAATCCTTAACGGCTTAAAGTCTGATGCTGTAAGTGCACAAAGATTTAGAGCTATCGCTTTAGTTGAGCAGTCTAGTTTGTCTGCGGTGGCGTGTATTGGTGAGGCGTTAATGTTTGGAGTTGAAGACGCTAAATATTCAGTCGGACTTTGGTTGAGGTAGAAAAAAATTGTTTAAGCTGCAAGTATAGATAGTGCAGCTAAGGGTAAAATGCTAGAGATGGTGGCAGCGTTATTAGAGGTTGGTGCATATATAGTTAAGTCTAGGTCAATTTGTGATACTTGCTCTAGCTTAGATAGCCGTTTTATTTTAAATGACAATCGAGCAACAGGTGGCTTGATAAGATCAGGCCTGAAGGAGTTTGTGGCTAATGATGACGGCTTAATATACCGTCCAGCTTACAAATTTTGCTTTATGGGCTGCAGTAGTATATTAAATAATCTAGATAAAGGTTAGAGGCGCTTTTATGAGTATCTGGCAGGAGTTGCCGCGTCCATTTACAGTCCTAGCTCCAATGGATGATGTTACAGATGTAGTTTTTCGCGAGCTGATAGCAGAAGTTGCACCTCCAGATTTATTTTTTACCGAGTTTGCCAACGCTGATGGCCTTCAGTCGCCTGGGCGTAAGGCAGTAGAGATGAAGTTAAAAAAAAGCACTCTTGATAAGCCGCTCATAGCTCAAATATGGGGTAAAAATCCAGACAGTTATTATAAGACCTCGATAGAGATAGCCGAAAGAGGGTTTGATGGTATCGATATAAATTTTGGTTGTCCAGTTCCAGCCGTAACAAAAAATGGCTGCTGCTCAGCTATGATGAATGATCGCCCACTAGCATCAGAGCTGATTGCAGCCGCTAAAGAAGGTGGCAAGAATCTCCCCGTCAGCGTTAAGACGAGAATTGGCTATGAATCTATAAATACGCAAGATTGGTGTGGGTGGTTGTTAGAGCAAGGAATCGATGCGCTGATAGTTCATGGCCGAACAGTATCTGAGCAGTCGCGAGTGCCAGCTAATTGGGACGAAATCGCTAGTGTAGTCAGTTTGCGCAATGCCCACGCGCCACAGACGGTCATTGTTGGTAACGGAGATGTCAAGAACCGGTATGAAGCCGAGTTGCGAGCAGAAGACAGTGGAGTCGATGGTGTGATGATAGGTCGTGGTATATTTCAAGACCCTTGGTGCTTTAAGCCTGAAAGTACGTCACTAGATATGCGTCAAGAAAGATATAAATTACTTGGTGAGCATGTTAGTCGTTTTGTCAGCACTTGGGGTGATGATAAATCGTTCAATGTCATGAAGAAGTTCTTTAAGATGTATATTTCTGGCTGGGAAGGAGCTGCAGCAGAAAGAGCGCAGCTTATGGAGTGCAATACGCCAAAAGAGTTTTGGCATATCTTCAAAGCGGTAAGAGACTAAGTCTAGACCGACTCAGCTATGCGCAGCAACTCATTGTATTTGGCGGTGCGCTCGCCGCGACTGGTAGAGCCAGTCTTTATGTAGGGGGCGGCAGTGCCGACGGCCAAATGAGATATAGTTGTATCTTCTGTTTCTCCCGAGCGGTGCGATATTACATAATCCCAGCCTGCCGATCTGGCCTGCTCTATAGTCTGCAGGGTTTCTGTGAGGGTGCCGATTTGGTTGAGCTTTATCAGGATAGAGTTACCTGCCTTTAACTGGATTGCTTTGTCTAGGTAGTGGGTGTTGGTGGTGAGAAGGTCATCGCCAACCAGCAATGTGTCCTGCCCCAGCCTAGTAGTTAGATCGCTCCAGCCGTCCCAGTCGTTTTCATCTAAGCCGTCCTCAATCGATACTATCGGATATTTGCGGCGGATTTTGACTAGCCAGTCTATCATCTCCTCTTTACTTAGTTGGTTGTTGTTTATTTGGTAGCCTCCATCTTGCATGAATTCGCTAGCTGCTACGTCTAGAGCAAAATTTACATCTTTACCTAGTTCAAAACCGGCCGATTCGACCGCTTCGGATAGAATATCTAGCACTTCCTCGTCCGACTTGATACCTGGTGCATAACCGCCTTCATCGCCGACTGTGGTCGGGTATGATTTGCTCTTTAGCAAAGATCCTAATGAATGGAATATCTCAGCACACATAAAAATGGCTTGCTTGTATCCCAGACTTTTGTCTGGGACTAGCATAAATTCTTGTATGGCGGTCGATTGCGCGGCATGAACGCCTCCGTTGAATATGTTGACCATGGGCACTGGCAGTCTGGGGTTGATGTTGCTTTCTAGCATGCTATTTATGTGCTCGTATAGAGGAATAGACTTTGCGGCTGCTTCTGCATGGGCTGAGGCTAGCGAGACTGCCAATATGGCATTAGCTCCTAGATTCTGCTTGTTGCTAGTGCCATCAAGCTCAATTAAGTGTTTGTCTATCTGTTTTTGGTCGGCTGCATCTTTCCCTGCTATTTCTGGAGCTATCTTCTCGGCTATATTGGCTACTGCCTTATCTACTGTTTTGCCGTTAAAAGCTTTACCCCCGTCTCTAAGTTCTATGGCTTCACGTTCACCAGTAGAGGCGCCAGAAGGAACTATAGACCTTGCCTTTAAGCCATTCTCTAAAGTCACTTCGGCTTCGACTGTAGGGAATCCTCTTGAATCGAATACGCTTCTAGCGTCTACACTGGCAATCTTCATACTTGGCTCCTTTTTGGTATAGTATTATACGTCTAGCAATTATAATACATTTTATTTATTGGTTTTATGTCTGAAGCGCAAAAAACACCACAACCGATTAAAGGAGTTCTGCATGTTGTAAGGCATGGCGAATCGGAGTGGAACGCACTGGGCAAGTGGACCGGCACTACTGATGTTCATCTAACCGAAAAGGGCCGTAAAGATGCTCGGCTTATGGGCGAGGTATTGGCAGAAACCCCTATAGATAAGATATATGTGTCTGAACAGATACGCACGCATCAGACTGCAGATGAGATGCTCTCAGTGATGCGGCAGAGCCAAGGCCAATATGTGGTATCTGGCGCAATTAATGAACGTGATTACGGTATTTATACAGGCAAGAATAAATGGGAGCTCAAAGAAGAGATTGGCGAGGAGCTTTTTCATGATATTAGAAGAGGCTGGGATAATGACGTTCCTGATGGCGAGAACTTAAAAGAAGTATACAATCGAGTCTATCCATTTTATAGAGACGTGATTATCCCTGAACTTAAAAAGGGAGTACGAATTTTGCTAGTTGCTCACGGCAACTCTATACGGTCTTTGATGAAATATGTTGAGTCGATTAGCGATGAAGACATAACAGAAGTAGAAATGATATTCGGTGAGGTGATTACTTATAAAGTGGCGACTGATGGAAAGATGCTAGACAAAAAAGTATCTCGCATAGATACCGAAGAGCCACCGGCTTAGTTTTGCCACACTGTTGCCATATGCTTTATAATGTTAACTACAAATAATTAAGTACATATAAGGAGTATTTTATATGGAAGATAAGAAAAAAGATGCAAAGCAATCTGAAAGCCAAAGCAATGCACCGGCAATTGTAGCTGTTGTAGTTTTGCTGGTGGCAGCAGTGTTTCTAGTTTGGTTCTTGATGTCTGACATGGACGAAGACCAAAATGGCAATGGAGACGATGAAGTAGCAGAGGAAGTGGCTGATCCAGACGAGGACTTCGGCCTAACAATCGCCGAACTGGTCAGTGACGACCCTAGCTTCAGCACTCTAAACACTGCACTAGAAACTGCAGATGAGGCAGATGGTGTTGACCTAGTTGAGACATTGAATGGAGATACTCCATACACTGTTTTCGCTCCAACTAATGACGCTTTCGACGCTCTACCTGAAGGTGAGCTAGACGCTCTACTAGAAGACCCAGCAGCTCTTGCTGATGTTCTGCTTTACCACGTAGCTGATGGTGAGGTTACATCTGAGCAAGTTGTTGAAGTCGATCAAGTAGAGACACTGCAAGGTGGTTTAGTGTCAGTTGCAGTCGGTGAAGATGGCGGAGTTGTTCTTAACGACTCAGTCAACGTTGTCGATGTAGATATATTTGCTAGCAATGGTGTTGTCCACGTTGTCGATGGGGTTCTACTTCCCTAACATCTAGACAACCAAAGTAAATTCACACCCTCGATTGAATTCAATTCGTCGAGGGTGTGCTTTTTGGTCTTATAAATAATAGGCTTGTGTTTACTTATTATTGCACCCTGAGTATTATTGCTAGTATAAGTAGCTATAAAGGAGATATAGACAATGTCGGAAAGTGCGGATTCTAAATCTAAGAAAAAACCAGACAGCAAGAAAAATAAAGAAGATAATACTACAGAAGTAAACAAGCCATCCAGCTCTTCTACTATGCTCACAGTGGTTGTTTTAGCAGTTTTAGCTATTGGGGCTTTTTGGGTGATGGCTGGTGATGAATTGGCTACTAACGATGATGATGACGATGAAGATGCAGTAGAGGTGGCTACTTCACAGGCTACAATTGCAAGCCATTTATCTAGCGATCCAGAATTTGATGTATTATACTCTGCTCTTGAACAAGTCAACTTAGCTTCTGAGCTAGAGAATGAAGACGGCAGCTACACTATATTCGCTCCTACGAACGCAGCTTTTGAGCAGTTGCCAGATGACGAGCTCGAGTCGTTGCTGGAAGATAACGAGGCATTAGAACAACTGATAAAAAACCACATGCCCGAAGAGCATATTGGCAGAAGTGAGATTGAAGATCTTGATGGTGATGTCTTGCCGGTTCGCTCAGGTCAAGAGTTGTCGGTGGAGGTCAGCGGTAGTTCGTTAAATATTGGCGGATCAACAGTTATTTCTTCGGACGTGAACTTTGTTAATGGTAATTTCATTGTGGTGCAAGAAGTCATAGAGCTTTAATTCGAAGTAAATGTTTGATTAGAGATTGGTTTTATAGTGTGATGCGTGATGGGGGTCACTGACGCTATGTGCTCGATTGTGGTGTAATGTGAATACAATCGAAAGTGGAGGTTGGCCATGAAAACATTAGCTGACACGCAGTTTGAGTTAAAATTGCTTGGCTATAAGGGTATAAATATAAGGCGCGGTGAAGTGGCGGCTCTGCATAAAGTTTTGTTTGAGGATGAGAAGATTATACAGGCAGTTTTCGGTAGCTATGACAACGGATTTGGACTAATAGCGGCCACAGATCGTCGCATACTTTTTGTGGCTAAGAAGTTCTTTAGAACCTGCACCATAGATATGCCGTATGAGAGTGTAAGGACTGTTGAGTGCGATACTACTTTGTTTACAGGCACTCTGACTATTTATGCTGGAGTTGACACGCTTCAGCTGAGAGGGGTTAAGAAAAGCCGAGCGATTGATTTCTTCAGCTATCTAAATGGTCAGGTCGGAGTACGACCACAGCCAACGATACTGCGCTCCGCAGGGCAGGGCGCAGTTTGAGCAGCCTGAAATTAGGCACGATTGGCCAAGGTTTATACTTGGCTTCAAGGTAGTAATAGATAGTTGCTTATAATGGATGTTTTATGGCATAATATGTAAAGCTAGCGCTGACTAAAATAGTGCAGTGAGGATTTTTATGGATAGCATGCAGTTACGCGAACATCTGAAGTCACTAGGCTACCGTCAGTGGCGCATGTTGCAGTCCAATGAGCTGCGTGAGCTGCCTAATCTACTAAGAGACAAAGAGGTCGTAAAAAAGGCAATCTATGGTAGCTATGAAGGCGGATGGGCCATGATGGTTGCTACTGATAAGAGAGTAATATTCTTAGATCGAAAGCTATTTCGCAGTAAAGTCCAGTATCTAGCCTATCGCAATATATTCTCATTTGATTACAGCTCGGACATACTTTATGGCCAGCTTGAGCTACATGCCCGTGGAGCTAAGATTCGATTAAGCCGAATAAGGCGCAAGTATTTGGTTGATTTTTGTCGGTACCTTGATGAGGTTGTAGAAGAGCCTTACGAGAATAAGTAGCAATTACGATATTGGCCCCTGAATGTTTAGGTGGCTGCCAATACTTTTTTAGATAGATATAAAGCACGCATTGATAGGTAGACTAGATGCTATCTATTATGGTATTTGAATTATTGATCTATAAATTTTAGCAAATAGTCACTAGTGGTGGGGTTGGGTGGAATATCCTTTGGATGCGCATCGTCCAGCCCCCGAAGCTAAGAGGTGGATTATACGGGCTTCCTTGTCTTCGAGCCGCTTTTGTTTCGCAAAAGACCTGGCTCGACATTCAAGCTTAACTCCACCATGCAAAAACCCACCGCTCCTCGGGTGGGGTCTTACATGGTGGGGCTGGGTGGAATCGAACCACCGGCCAATCGGTTATGAGCCGACTGCTCTGACCGCTGAGCTACAGCCCCGCGTCGCAGCACATTCAGCTTTTTGCTAATAAAAACACCGGCTAGCGCCCTGCTTTTTATTAGCTTTTAGCTTCATGCCTGCTCCTTTTCCGAGCCAAACATTCCCGTTTGGTTCGGGAGAATAACAGTATATTAAACAAAACACCTCCAAGGCGCCTCTAAAAGTATAGCAAATGAATGCTACACTGTAATTGTACAATTTTTAGCAAACAAAAACTATGCAACGCTTCTCTAAAATCAAACTAACTCGTGAGAACATTCTCGTCGCTGCAATTATTATCTTAATAATATATGTAACTGTAGCTACTCTTAATGAGATTGCCAGGAATTATCAGCTGCAGCAGCAAGTCGATCAGCTAGAGCAAGAGAATGAGATAATTGCCCTTGAAAATCAACAGCTTGAGTATCAGATTATGTATTATCAGACGGAATCTTTTGTAGAGAAGGAGGCAAGAGCCAAGCTGAACATGCAAGAGCCAGGGGAAAGCGTGGTGGTATTCCCGGACCGTATGCCGGGGCGTCAGCGTCCACCCGAGCCAGAGCCCGAGCCAGAGTTTAGCGAAGAGGCTGTAGATAACTTTAGTGAATGGGCATATTTCTTGTTTCGTATTGAGATTTGACACTACTGTTTTACAGTGGTAGATTAAGTATTACACAGTTAAAAAATCGACGCGGGGTGGAGCAGTGGCAGCTCGTCGGGCTCATAACCCGGAGGTCGCAGGTTCGAATCCTGCCCCCGCTACCAAGCAAAGTGCCCAACCTTTATGGTTGGGCTTTTTGCTTGGATGGCCGCGAGGCCAAGATTCGAACCGTCCTTTTGCGCTAGCAAAAGAGGTTCGCAAGGAGTGAAGTGCGCAGAAATCTCGATTTCGAGCACTGGAGCGACGGAATAGCCGAAGGTGTCATCCTGCCCCCGCTACCAAGAGAAATATAAACACCCCGCAAGGGGTATTTTGTTTCTCTTGGCTTGCACGGAGTGCAAAATTCGAACCTGATAGCCCGAAGGGCAGGTTCGATAATCAAAAGCTCTCACAGGAGCTCGCTCCGAGAAAGCTTGCAGATTATATTTAGAATAATCCTGCCCCGCTACCAAAAGAAAGTTCTCGACCCTCATGGTCGAGGTTTTTCTTTTGATGGGGTTGGATTCTGGTTCTGCGACGCAGATTCGACGAAGTCGAAGATGCTTGGTCGCAGGCTTCGATTAGTGTCAAATCTTTGATTTGTACACTAAATAATTAGATGGTGGAATAAGCCTAAAAGGCTTAGTCTACCATCGTGAGTTAATCCTGCCCCCGCTACCAAGTTGGACACATATCAGATATGACCGGCTATCAGACCGGGTCATATCTATTGAAAACACCTCTTTTGTAAAAGTTTACAGATACAGGTGTCCATTCGCTCTATAGAGACTGGACACGAAACTTAAAGACCGGATTCCGTGACCGAAGACCAAACTCAAGGTATGATTGAATCAATGAAAGTTATCCATGCTACTACTCAAAAAGAAGCCGAAAGCATCATCGAGCTTTATCCTGACAAACATGATGAAGAACGCACAAAGAGTTTAGAAACATTCCGCCAGCACTTCAAAGAAACGCAAAAAGGTGACAGGATTCTATATTTACTAAAAGACGACGGTAAGACCATAGGCACAGTATCACTCGTGCTAAGCCAAGAAAATATGGACGAGCCTCGCTTGTTTGGACCAAAAATCGGCCATATAAATCATCTTCGTATCCACCCGGATTATCAAGGTCGAAAGCTAGCAGGCATGCTTAACTCCAGGCTGGAAGCAGATGCGACGCGACTCGGACTTGAAACTCTCACGCTCGGAGTAGAACCCAACAACCACAAGGCTATAGACATATATTCGCATTGGGGCTACGAAAATTTCCTGGAATATCAAGGAGATGCCGGCCACGGAAAGACAGAAACTATTATCGGTATGAAGAAGAACCTTCAGGAGTAATATGAATATAATAAGTGAAATTAAGGAGTTGAATCTTCCCCTAGGCCAGTATGTAGTTTTTGGCAGCGGACCATTGGTGATTCATGGCATCAGAGAAACTCGTGACATCGACTTATTAGTGACTAAAGAGCTTTATAGCCAACTTAAGAATGAGGTCTGGGAAGAAAAAGAATTGGACAGCGGCGGCAACTACCTAAGTAAAGACGTAATCGAAGTCGACGATTCGTGGAGCTATGGAAGCTATAATCCCGCTCCGGAAGAAATTATCGCCAAAGCCGAGATACATCATGGTATTCCGTTCGCTCCTTTGACAGAAGTGTTGAAATGGAAGGAAGCTTTCGGAAGACCTAAAGATATTCAAGACGCAGAGTTGATAAAAGAATATATAGATAGAACAGGACAATAGCTCTATCAAACCAAAGCCAAACAAAGTTCGAATATTCGTGTCTACCAAGCAAAGTGCACAACCTTTATGGTTGGGTTTTTTGCTTGGATGGCCGCGAGGCCAAGATTCGAACCGTCCTTTTGCGACAGCAAAAGAGGTTCGCAAGGACGGAGCATAGCAGAATCTTGCTTCGAGAAACGACTAAATACGGACTGAGTGAATAATGTCTAATGCGAACTATATAATTTTCTTATTGCTCCCCTTACTTTGTTATAGTTGCTATATGAGCCTGTCAAGACACTTAGACCAGAAGATTGCTTACGGCACAGTACCGATTAGAGCTGATAAAGGCGTGTATAGATATCTTTTACTTGAAAACAACGAAGGCTATTGGGGCTTTCCGAAAGGTCATCAAGAGGATGGGGAAGACGTAAGGCAAACAGCCGCTCGCGAGACTTGCGAAGAAACGGGGATCTGCATACCCACCGATAAGCTTGATGAGTCTTTTGCCTACGGATATGATATCGAACTGCCTGGCGGTACTCAGGAAAAGACAGTGACACTATTCCCTTTTATGTGCAGTGACGAGACCATTAATCTGCAGACCGAAGAGATTCGGTCTTATACTTGGGCGGATTCTGAAAAAGCCCTAGAGCTTATCGGCTTGCCTGTCGAGCCTTTCTTGAGAGAGGTCGAAGAGTATGCCGAGTCTTTAGCCCCAAAATAGTAGCCGTACTAACTTACAAATGTCAGGGCGTATCCACGCTTGCCGGCGCGACCTGCACGACCGACACGGTGAGTGTAGTCTTCGTAGTTTTGCGGGGTGTCGTAGTTGATGACGTGAGTGATATTGTCTATGTCTAGACCGCGAGCGGCGACATCGGTAGCTATCATGACTTCGGCGTGGTTGTCGCGGAACTGGCTCAGCGCTCTCTGGCGTTGAGACTGGGTCTTATCACCATGAATCGATACGGAGATAATGCCTCGGTTGTTGAGGTCACGTGAGATTCTCTCGACACCTTGCTTGGTCTCGCCGAAGACTAGAACTTTTTCGAGCTCGTTTTGAGCGAGCAAGCTGTGAAGCTTGTCAATTTTTGATTCGCCCTTTTGCATGCGGACGACATCTTGCTCGACATTTTCTGCGGTGTCGCCAGTCTTGACGGTGATGGTGATCGGTTCGCTCAAGAATGAGTGCATAATGGCCTCAACACTTTTAGGTACAGTAGCTGTCATGAAGAGCGACTGGCGTTCGCGGGGCAGCTCTTGCAGGATGCGCTTCATGTCATTGATGAAGCCCATATCTACCATGCGGTCAACTTCATCTAGCACCACACTGTGACACCTGTCGAGCTTGAGCTTGCGTCGCTCGATCAGGTCTTTTAGTCGACCTGGCGTGCCGATGATTAGGTGCGGGTTGCGGTTGAGTTGGCCGATTTGTTTAGCTATGGGGGTGCCGCCAATACATAGAGCGCTATATAGTCGCATGCCCTTGGCGAAGAGTATAAATTCATTTTCTATCTGGAGTGCCAGCTCTCTAGTAGGAGCCATTATTAGCACTTGTTGTTTGGGGTTGTGCAGTAGCTTAGATATCAGTGGCAACAAGAAGGCGGCTGTCTTTCCGGTGCCTGTGTTTGCAACACCTACAACGTCTTTGCCTTCAAGTGCTGCAGGTATAGCCTGATCCTGAATAGGGGATGGCACATCAAAGCCTCGAGCTTGTATTGATTGGTGCACGTGTGGGTGTAGTTGGAAATCGGCAAAAGTGTTGACCGGCTCGTAGGCTTCAGCCGCCTCTGTGCTGGCCGGCTTTATGAAGCGTTTTGGGTCGATATATTTTTTGCCTGGTTTTGTGTGACGACGACGTTGGTTGCCGCGTCCATGGCTTCTGTAGGCGTATTTTGGACGGCCGCCTCCAGGCCGCTGGTGCGAGTTATGACGCATAGCAATCTCCTTTGAGATTTAAGTTGTATTTACTAAACTGCTCCAACGAACAGTAAGCAAATACATGCCATACTCTAGATTCATTAAAACAATTGGGACCCACTATATCAGGATGCGGGTAAAAAGCAAGTTAGTGATCTGATGTTTAAATATGTCAAACAGCTTCTACGGGGTCGGTATAGGGATACCAGTCGTGAAAGAGCAGGATGAAGTTGTAGTTTCCGTAGTAATACTGGCCGTCGTGTGGCTCCCAGGCACTGTCAACTCGATGAGGGGTGTAGTTGTACAGGCTAGCAGTAGCGCAGTTGCCTAAATAGGTAGGCATTGTATCGACCTCTATTGTGTTGCCCTTGCTCACTCTAGGGTGGGTCCACCATGCGATATTAGATATCTTGTCGCCACATGCCCTGTCGTAGCTGCTGCGAAGTAGTTTGGAGCCAAGCTCTATCTGGTTGGTAAAACCAAAAAAATCCTCCATACAGTCGGCATCGTCAGGACAACCATACCCCATGGCGGTTCGATACTGCCACTCCTCAGGTTCTGACGATGTTATGAGGGCAGCTTCTTTTTGTAGGGTCGCTAGTATGACGTAGGGATTAATACCGAGTTCATGGCTAGTATCATGGACCATCTCAGCAACGCTACGTCCGTCATCCTCGTCAATATAATCTTTTAGGCATAAATCACCCTTGCAACCTTCACCCTGTTCGTCTATGAAATCTTCTAGTTCGCTAAGTCGAATGTGGA
Organism: uncultured Candidatus Saccharibacteria bacterium; assembly: GCA_964415975.1. Lineage (GTDB taxonomy): Bacteria > Patescibacteriota > Saccharimonadia > QS-5-54-17 > QS-5-54-17 > CAYQCN01. The sequence goes on from CAYQCN010000003.1 coordinate 41,483, forward strand.
AACCCCCGGTAAAAAGTCGATCCTCAATAATGTATGATATGTAGCGATCTTCGATTGGGTTGACTGCTTGAGAGTTGGCATGTGCTGGCCAGGTGATGATTGCGACTGATGCTAGCAAGACTAAAACTATCCACTTCTTCATAATTAAATTATAACGGAAGTTTGCTGGCACTTTCTTGAATTGGCTAGCAAATTTCAAAACAACAGTGGTATAATGTATTTGAAATGTCAAGGCAAGCAGATAGATTTATTGTTAGATAAATTTGGTTAAACTTGACTGTAAAGGATAGGTGCACTCAGATGAATTTGGTTCGGACACATTTTGAGAAGTTTTGGGCTCTGTCTAGACGCCGTAAGCTAGCTTTGATCGGTGGGGTAGTTGCTGTCGTATTGGTGCTGATACCGCTGCTGACTTATGCATATTTTGCTCGTGATATAGCCAACGAAGAGAGGTTGATGAATCGTAACAACACAGGCGTTGTGTTGCTTGACCGTCATGGTGATGAATTTTTTAGAGCCTACAATGCCAATGTCTCTACAGACAGAGAAAGAGTGCCATTTGATGATTTGCCTGCAAATCTGGTAGAGGCTTTGATTGCCGCAGAAGATAGAAACTTCTACGATCACGGCGGCTACTCGGTGCGCGGCACTGTGGCGGCACTGTATGGAAATATATTAAACCGCGACCCGACACGCTACGGCGGGTCGACCATAACGCAGCAGTTGGCCAAAAATGCCCTGCTCACACCTGACAAAAGCTATTTTCGTAAATACCAGGAACTAGCTTTAGCAATAGCCATAGAGAGGCATTATGAAAAAGACAAAATTTTAGAAATGTATCTTAACTCAGTCTATTTTGGGGAAGGCGCATTTGGCATTGAGAATGCGGCGCAGACATATTTCAGTAAGCCGGCTACTGAGCTAACTTTGGCCGAGAGTAGTATGCTTATGGGCTTGCTGCCTTCACCCTCAAGTAGTTCTCCGGTTAGTGGCAGTCGAGAAAGGGCTGATGCTGGTCAAGAGAGAGTTTTGCAGGCTATGACGGAAGAGGGCTATATAGCAGAAGAAGATAAGATAGATGCACAATCCCAGGAATTGGCATTAAGCACTCAAGAGGATCTGCAGGAGAGTGTTTTCGCTGTTCATTTTGCTGAAATGGTACTTGATCAGTTGCGTGATGAATATGGAGAAGAGCAGATAGCTCGTTCTGGTTTTCGAGTTCAGACTACACTAGATTCTGCCTGGCAAGGTGTAGCTGAAACCAGTATTCGCAACCAGATAGCGCAAATAGAGAGCCTAGGAGCTGAAAATGCTGCTGCAATAGCTATCGATCCAAAGTCTGGTGAGGTACGAGTAATGGTAGGCAGCGTCGATTGGCGCAATGACCAGTTCGGCAAAGTCAATATGGTTAACACTGCTCGTCAGCCTGGCTCTAGTTTTAAGCCTATTTATTATGCAGAGTCGCTACAGGAGGAGGTTATCACAGCAGCTAGCATAGTAGAGGATCGGCCAACAACTTTTGGCGGCGACTACACCCCGCGTAACTTTGATGGTACTTTCAGGGGGGATGTGACTGTTAGGCGTTCGCTGGCTAACTCTCTCAACATTCCAGCAGTCAAGGTAATGCAAGAGCTGGGGGTTGAAGAGTCTGTTGAGGCTGCACAAAGACTTGGCATAGAAGATATAGATGGCAACCCTGACCAGTACGGTTTAGCATTAGCCCTAGGCTCAGCCGAAGTGAAGTTGATGGATATGACTAATGCTTATGCTGCATTTGCCAATCAAGGTATGCAGTATGATTTAGGGATAATTCAGAGCGTTGAAGATAAATATGGCAAGGTTGTGGATCAAAAGTCACCAAGTCCGAGCGATGTTATGGGAGCAGAAGGCTCGTATTTAATATCATCCATATTGGCTGATGAAAATGCTCGTGCAGAGGTGTTTGGCAGTAGCCTATCGATTGGTAGGCCAGCTGCGGTCAAAACAGGCACGACTGATGACAATAAAGATGCATGGACAATCGGCTATACTCCGACTTTAGCTACTGGAGTATGGGTTGGCAACAACTCGAACGAGTCCATGAGCGCTATCAGCGGATCGAGTGGCGCCGCTCCAATTTGGCGCACAATTATGACCGAAGCTCATAATGGCGAGCCAGTGCAGGAATTTGAGATGCCAAACAGGGTTGTGTCTCAGCTGGTTTGCAGGAGTAATGGCCTGCCAACGGATAGGTCTTTTAGCGGCTCCTACACAGAGTACTTCATACGAGGCACTGTGCCAGAAGGCAGATGTGAAGCTCCAGCCCCTGATCGTCAACCACAACAAGAGCCTCAGACAAGAAAAGAGGAGGAGTCAGAAGAACAGCCTGAGCTGGAACACGAAGAACCAGAAGACGCTGAGCCTGAGCCAGAAGATGAAGAACCTGAGTCAGAAGATGAAGAAGCCCTGGACCTGCCTGAGGAAGATGGAGAGCTAGAGGCAGAATAGCACGTACTGGGCTGCTATTAGTTTGTTAAAATACGTCTATGTTAAATAGGCTAGGTGCAAAATTATGACTGTTTGGGAGGCGATTTTACTCGGTGCAGTACAGGGCCTATTTATGTTTATACCTGTCAGTTCAACTAGCCATCTAGCTTTGGTCCAACAGGCCCTAATCGACAGAGGTTCAAGCCTGCCACCGCCAGATTCTCCCGAATTAATACTCTTTGATTTTATCGTCCATGTTGGCACCTTGGTATCGATAGCGGTTGTATTTCGCCATAGTCTTTGGCGTTTATCTAAGGGTTTAGTTCAAGATATGTGCTCGATAGCCAAAAGAGCAAACGAAAACTCGAAACGCTATATAAAGCTTGCGGGGCTAGGAGTTTTGGCTATGACTATGACCGGAGTTGTTGGTGCAGTGATTTTGTATAGCGGCGCCGAAGAGGTTTTTAGTATGCCTGAGATTATTGCTTTAAATCTGGTTTTGACAGGTTTTATATTATGGTGGACAGATACGGCTCAAGGTCAATGGCGCGAGCCAGACAGCATCAGTCCCTTGGTGGCGGTCGGGATCGGTATAGCTCAAGGAGTCGCGTTATTGCCAGGACTGTCTCGTAGTGGGCTTACTATTGCTGCGGCGCTTTGGCTGGGCCTAAAGCGCAGGTGGGCGGCAGAGTTTAGTTTTTTTATAGCAATTCCTACTATTCTGGCAGGATCTATGGTGCAGACATGGGTAGTAGCTAGTAATGGAGAGCCTTTGCTGGTGGCGCCTTGGGCGTTCTTTGTCGGTTTTCTAGTGGCGGCCTTGGTCGGTACAGCCGCTTTGATAATGGTCGTCAAGCTTTTGTATAAGGCTAAATTTAGAATTTTTAGTGTTTATGTATGGGTGCTTGCTGCCTTAGTTTTGAGCGGCTTGTTCGTGTATTATTAGACGAATTTGATAAAATACTAGCTATGATGCAAAAAACTCCATGGGCAGCGGCTTTGTTTAACTTTCTAGTGCCTGGAGCCGGGTACGTCTATGTTGGTCGTCGGTTGAAGTTTGGGGTGCTGCTTGTTGCAGGTGCCGCTTTGACAATCTTTGGCCCTGCTCCAGAATATGCTAATGATGCCCCCGAAGACATAGCTTTACTTGTTGGTGATCCTGGCGTGGTGGTTATGGCTATTTCGGCGCTGATAATAGCTGCCGGATTTGCCTACGATGGTTATAACGATGCAGTTGAGCATAACAGTAAGCTTGCAGATCTAGATACAAGGGAAGATAGCCGTCTCGATTGATTTTGTTAAAAGTTTGAAAATGTCTAGCCAGTAACAGTATAATAAACCAGCAGTATTAACATCTTTTGGAGCCGGTGTAGCTCAGTCGGTTAGAGCGTAGGACTCATAAGCCTAAGGTCGTTGGTTCGATCCCAACCACCGGCACCAAAAGATGTTAATTTAACTTTAAGTTTACGTTTGGATGTTAGAGCATTGACAAAAAAGCTACGTAAGCTGTTTGTGTGATAGCATTCAGTGTTTTGCCCTTATAGTTTGTTGAGACGTAAAATCTTATCTTGTATCTAGTATAGTGAGACTATGATGGCAATCGAAGACAAAGTGTTGTGGCCAGAGCCGGGCAGCTATGTTGTTGCGGTATCTGGCGGGGTCGACTCTATAGTGCTTTTGGATTTACTTAAAAAAAGCGGCAAATATGATTTGGTAGTTGCCCATATCAATCATGGGTTGAGAGATGATGCAAGCCAAGATGAAAAGCTAGTTCACGATAGAGCTATTGAATTAGGTTTAAACTTTTATAGTTGTAGAATCGTGTTGGGTCAAGGAGCATCTGAAGCTGCTGCCAGAGAGCGTAGATATGAATTTTTAAAACAAGTCAAAGATGAGTCTAAGGCTAAGGCGATTATAACGGCTCACCACCTAGATGATCGGCTAGAAACCATGATTTTAAATGAGCGGCGCGGAGCAGGCTGGTTAGGTGTGTCGCCACTAAGAGATGAAGCCAATATTAAAAGGCCACTAATAGAGCTATCTAAAGCAGAGATCTACGATTATGCAGAGGCCAATAATTTATCCTGGAGGGAAGATTCGACCAATATAGATCCTGGTCACACTGCCCGCAACAAAATAAGATATGAAATGAGTGAAAGCAGGCGGGAAGAACTTATTGAGATACTTAAAGCCCGTGATGAGTATAAGCTAAATAAATTCGAGGAGGTTAAGGCAATTGTATCTGCTGAGACCACACAAAAAAACGGCCAAGTCTGGATGAAGCGTACGGGTTTACTCGAATTGGATAGCTCAATGTCTCGTGATGTGTTTTATGTTTTGTTGAAGCAGTATTTTGCCAGTGAGCTTGAAATTGACTTTGACGCAGTAGTGCGACTGGATCATTTTTACAAAACTGCCAAAGCCGGTAAAAGGTTGCCTCTATCTGGTAGCCTATGGGCAGAGCTAACTCATAATGATATGGTGTTATATGTTGCTAGATAGCAACATATAATTGATTTATAATATATAAGATTGGGAAATAAAGAGGATTTGTAATTTATGAAAGCAATGAAAGGTAACATGAAGAGTCACCACCGAAACTTAGGGTTTATTGCGGTAGTGATGCTCTTTGTCCTGTTAGTTTTGGCTCTGGTTGGGGTAGATGATGATACTGAACAGGTGTCTCTATCGGAGGTAGTAGAGAGAGTTAATGACGGCCAGATAGAAGAGCTGGTCATAGATGGTAATGAAATTCGTGCGATACCGATAGACGAGGATGAGCCAGACCTAATCACTTACCGTGAAGAAGGTGTAGGTATATCTGAATACGGAATTGATGTATCAGCTGTGACTGTGACTACTGAAGATCCGACCGATAGTGGGCAATTATTTAATCTATTCTTAATATCATTGCTGCCAATACTGATAATAATCGGTTTCTTTTACTTTATGATGCGACAGGCTCAGGGTCAGAACAATCAAGCAATGGGCTTTGGCAAGAGTAAGGAGCGAGTTTATGGCAATGAAAAGGAGAAGGTGACATTTGACGACGTGGCAGGATCTGATGAGTCGAAAGAAGAACTACAAGAAATAGTAGAGTTTTTAAAAACTCCTAAAAAGTTTTCTGATATAGGGGCCAGAATCCCCAAAGGGGTATTGATGATTGGTTCGCCCGGAACTGGTAAGACTATGATAGCTAGGGCTGTTGCCGGCGAGGCAGAAGCACCGTTCTTTAGCATATCTGGATCAGAATTTGTGGAGATGTTTGTTGGTGTCGGCGCTAGTCGAGTCAGAGACCTGTTCATGAAGGCTAAAAAGAACGCACCCTGTATAATATTTATCGATGAGATAGACGCAGTTGGTCGCAGGCGCGGATCTGGAATGGGCGGCGGCCATGATGAAAGAGAGCAAACACTTAATCAGATACTGGTAGAGATGGATGGGTTTGAGCAGGGTACAAATGTGATTGTAATCGCTGCTACAAACAGACCAGACGTCCTAGATCCAGCCCTTTTGAGACCGGGTAGATTTGACCGACAAGTGCAGATCGAGCTACCAGACAGAAAAGATCGCAAAGCAATTCTTGAAGTTCACCTTAAAGAGAAAAAGGCGGTAAAAGATATCAATCTAGAGCCATTAGCGGCTAAGACGGCCGGCATGAGTGGAGCTGACCTCTCCAATGTAGTTAACGAGGCGGCAATATTGGCGGCGCGCGATGACCGCAAAGAGATAAACACTCAAGACCTAGATGATGCATTTGAGAAAGTGGCCATCGGGCCTGAGCGAAAAAGCAAGGTTATGAGCGAGCAAGAGAAGAAGCTTACGGCTTATCACGAGGGTGGGCACGCTATAGTGGGTCACGTGTTAGAGAATGCTGATCCTATACACAAGGTGACTATAGTGAGTCGTGGTGGCGCTGGTGGTGTGACGTGGAGCCTTCCGAGCGAGGAGAGGAACTACCAGACGATCGCTGAATTCAAAGACTCTATGGCGATGGCCATGGGAGGTAGACTGGCAGAGGATGTTGTGTTTGGTCATGACAATGTTACTACAGGTGCAGGTAACGATTTGAAGAAAGCAACTTCATTGGCTCGGGATATGGTCACCAAGTACGGCATGGCTGAAGAGCTGTCTAATCAGTACCTAGATTCAAGTGATCATTCTATATTACTAGACAGAGAATTGTCGCAAACTAAAGAATATTCGGATGCTACAGCAGAGAAAATTGATGCAGCTGTCCGCTCACTGCTAGAAGAAGCGGCTGATCGAGCTCGGAAGATTATCGAGAAAAACCGCACTGCTTTAGACGCTTTAGCTGATGCTTTGTTAGAAAAAGAGACAATTAACGAGGAAGAAGTTAAAGACATATTGCAAAACGCCCAAGCTGATTAGTGACTTAAGTCCGCTTGTGGATTTGTACTGGTGACACCCAGCTGACATAATACATCTTTAAGAGGCTTGGAATGAAAAAGGCTATACGACGAGCTAACCGGTCACTAACTATAGGGGCAGCTGCAGCTGTATTATCGATAAGTTATCTGCTTAGCGGTGTGTTCGGCTTACTGCGTGATAGGCTTTTGACGGCTCAATTTGGCCTAGAGGGAGATCTCGACGCTTACTTTATCGCATTTTCAATTCCCGATTTGCTGTTTTTCATTCTGGTATCAGGAGCTCTAACTGTAACCTTGCTTCCAGTGTTGACTGAAAGGTTTAAGGCTAATAACAAGAAATCAGCTTGGGAGATATCTTCTAGCATGATTAATTTGCTAGCCCTGCTGACTATTATAGCCAGTGTGCTTTTGTTTGCTTTTGCCGATCCGCTGATAAGGTTGCTGGCGCCAAGTTTTGATCCAGAGCGACACCAACTCGCAGTCGATATTATGCGCATACTCTCCCTTAACCCGTTCTTTTTTGCGGTATCGAGTGTATTTGGAACTATACAACAGGCCTTTGGTCGGTTCTTTTTCTTTGCTATTGCACCCATTATATATAACCTCGGCATTATATTTGGTGTTGTATACCTAAGCGACATGTTCGGAATTCATGGTGTTGCCTACGGTGTAGTAATCGGCGCTGTTGCCCAAGCTGGTGTTCAGTGGCTTGGAGTAGTTGGATTAGGATTTCAATACAAGCCTCATATATTTTGGAAGAATAAAGGTTTTAGGCAGGTTATTCGTCTGATAATACCACGGTCTGCCGATGAGAGTATAGTTTATCTGACTACTTTAATAGAGAGAGCTATTGCCTCGAGCTTAGTGGTAGGCTCTGTGGCGGCATATCAACTTGCATTCAACCTAAAAAATTACCCTATTACACTGATAGGCACCGCTATCGCTACCGCTGCTTTCCCTAAGCTTTCTGAGCGAGCTTTGAGCACAAGAACAGATTTGCTGAAGAAAGAAATTCTCGATGTTGTTCGGGCAATTTTATGGTTTGCTGTTCCTACGGCGGTGGCTGTGGTGCTTTTGCGTGGATACATTGTGCGTCTTTTGCTTGGGTTTGGAGACGTAGTAGTGGCCAACATATTTGGTTGGTTTGCGGTGGCTATAGTTTTTCAGTGCATTTTGCGTATAGTGGCAAGAGTTTTCTATGCTCAGCAAGACACCAAGACCCCTCTTTATGCCAATATAATGGCTATTGTTTTAAATACAGTGTTGGCTTTAAGCTTGGTGCAAATATTTGGCGTAGTCGGCCTAGCCATGTCGCACTCTATAACCTCAATCTTCATAGTTGCATTTTTGGTATTGGTATTGATCCGGCGGCTGGGAATGTTCTTTACTAAGACGTTCATAAGTAATGTGGGTAATATATTGATAAGCTCGGCGGCTATGGGTGGTGTTACATATTTACTGATAAGGTTTGTGTTCCCGCTGCTTGCAGGCGAGACAGGATTCTTTACATTGGCGCCAAAATTCAGCGCAATAGTACTAATCAGCATGAGTATATATGTGTTTGTTGGTAGTCAGTTACGCTTGCCAGAAGCGCTGGTAGTTAGTTCGCGCTTGAAGCGAATTATTAATCAGAGGGTTCAGATAGGATGAAAATAAGAAACTTTTGCATAATTGCACATATTGACCACGGCAAGTCGACCTTAGCTGACAGGATGCTTGAGCTGACAGGAACGGTCGAAAGCCGGGATATGCATGCTCAGCATCTTGATCAGATGGAGTTAGAGCAAGAAAAGGGTATAACTATAAAGCTACAGCCAGTTCGAATGCAGTGGCAGGACAGCGAACTCAACCTGATCGATACACCGGGCCATGTCGACTTTAGTTATGAAGTTTCACGGAGCCTGCAGGCTGTCGAGGGGGCGATACTGGTTGTGGATGCAGCTCAAGGCATAGAGGCCCAGACACTAGCCAATGTATATTTGGCCATTGAAGCTGGGCTTGAGATTATTCCTGTTATTAACAAAATCGATCTGCCTGCCGCCCAGCCGGAAAAAGTAGCCCAAGAATTGAGCAACTTGCTGGGGTGCGAGTATGATGATGTGCTTTGGGCGTCCGGCAAGACTGGTGAGGGTGTTGAAAATATATTGGACCGTTTAGTAGAAGATGTGCCTGTACCTGGCGGAAACTCGGAAGACCCGCTCAGGGCTCTTATATTCGACTCGATTTATGATGAATATAGGGGGGTTATAGTCTATGTTAGAGTTATTGACGGCGTCTTAAGTAATGGCTCCTCGATTACTCTGCTGGGTAGTGGCAAGCAGAGTGAAGTGACAGAGCTCGGGTGGTTTCAGCCCAAGCCGAAGCTAGCCACCAGGCTTGATACCGGCCAGATCGGCTATGTGGTAACTAACTATAAATCAGTTCGAGAGGCTCAGGTAGGCGATACAGTTACAGACTTAAAAGAGCCGAGTGGCAGGCCTTTACCGGGCTATCAGACTATTAAGCCCTTCGTGTTTGCTGGATTTTTTCCTAGTTCTGGCGATCAGCACAAGACTTTGAAAGATGCCTTGGAGCGATTACAGCTAAATGATGCTGCTTTGCAGTTTAGCCCGGAAAACTCTCAAGTGCTTGGTTTCGGTTTTAGGATTGGATTTCTGGGGCTTTTACATATGGAGATTATTAAGGAGAGGTTGGAGCGTGAGTTTGACCTAGAGCTGATAGTCACCAATCCGGCCACTGACTATCGGGTTAGATACACAGATGGTGGCGATGATGTCATCAGGTCTGCCAGTGAGCTGCCGGATCAGGCTAAACTAGCAAGCGTAGCCGAGCCCTGGATTAATGGCGAGGTGGTAGTAGTGAAAGAGTATCTAGGTAATGTGATTAGTCTTATAAATAGCATTAGGGGTGTGCAAAACCACATAAGCTACCCAGAAGAAGACACCGCTTTGGTTACCTTTAAGGCTCCGCTAGCTAATGTGTTGACTAAATTTTACGACCAGCTCAAGAGTGTGACTAGTGGTTATGGTTCTTTTAGCTATGAATCTGCTGGCTACTTCGAGGAAGATCTAGTCAGGCTCGATGTTTTAATAGATGGTGAACTAGTAGACTCACTAAGCCAGATTGTGCATCGTAGTGAAGCTTACGATGTTGGACGCAATATCGTAGAGCGCCTAAAAGAGGTTATCCCTCGTCAAATGTATGAGGTAAGCCTCCAGGCTGCTATCGGTGGCAAAATTATCGCTCGTGACGATATAAAGGCGCTTGGCAAGAATGTCACAGCCAAGCTGTATGGCGGTGATGTTACTCGAAAGCGTAAGTTACTTGAAAAACAAAAAGAAGGCAAAAGGCGAATGAAGAAAATGGGCAAGGTAGATATACCTCCAGAGGCTTTTACAGTTTTGCTGCAAAAGGATTAATCTTTAAGGTGTTAGCTCTTGGTGCCCTTTTAATATATATGTAGAATACAATTTATATGTTTTCTTGGCTTAAATCTTCACCTCCACCCACCCCCGGTAAGTTAATTGTTATTTCTGGCCCTGGCGGCGTCGGCAAGACAACCGTTGCAAATGAGCTACTGTCTAGGTATTCGGATATGCATCGTTCGGTAAGCGCCACAACTAGAGCACCAAGAAAAGGCGAAGTGCCAGGTACTGACTATTACTACATATCAAATAGTGATTTTGAGGCAAAATTCCGTAATGATGAGTTCTTAGAATATGCCAAAATTCACGATGCATGGTATGGCACATTGCAAAGTGAAGTAGAAGAAGATCGTAAAAAGGGCAAGCATGTACTTTTGGTAGTAAATGTAGAGGGCGGCATTAGCATAAAAAGAAAACATCCAGATGCTGAGTTGATATTTCTTCAACCGCCTAGTGTACAAGAGCTTGAGCGCAGGCTCAAAGAAAGAGCTATAGACTCCCAGGCTGGCATACAGACCAGGTTGCAAGCTGCTGCTGGCGAGATTTCTACCGCTTATGAAAAATATGATCATATTATTACCAATTACACTGTAAACGACACAGTTGAGCATATTAGACGAATAGTGGACAGAAATTCAGCTGGCACTCTTGACGCTTGAGTGCTAACTGACGTAATATACTACATGGACGCAGTTTAGGGCGTCTTGAATGAATTAATTAAGAGGTGAATGCCCGTGACTGCACGCCAAGAGCGCTTATTAAGTACGATAGTTGAGTACTATGTGCAGACTGCAACACCGGTCGGTTCGCGTGCTTTGGCCAGTCAGTTCGGAGTGTCGCCAGCCACCATCCGCTCAGAGATGGCGTACCTTGAAGATAAAGGCTATATTACGCATCCCCACACTAGCGCGGGTCGAATACCCACTGATGCTGGCTATCGTTTTTATGTTGAACAAACACTCGCACCGCGCAGCAAGCTAGATGCTACTGCTCGGATACGCCAAGCTGTAGAGCAGCGCATTGGTAGCGCCGGATCTCCTCAGTCAGCGATAAAAGTTGCTGTAGATTCGTTGGTCCATGTAACTCACAATGTTGCTTTTGCCAGCATGGGAGAAGCCACATATATAAAGGGCTTCTCCCAGCTCTTTAATCAACCAGAGTTCAGCGACGATGTCGGTGACATTGCAGGTTTGCTGGACAATCTAGAGCTTTGGCTGCAAGAGATGCAGCCGGAAAGAAAAGTGAGTGCTTATATAGGTGAAGAAAATGCAGTCGGCAAATCAAGCGGCTGCTCAGTAATAGTGGCTGGTTATGACTCACCATACAATCGGCAGGGCTACATAGGCGTGGTAGGCTCCACCAGGCAAAACTATAACACCGTAATGCGTCTAGTTGAGCATACGGCTAATTCTTTAGAGGAGGTATTGCATGAGTAAGAATGATGAGACTAAAAATACCGAGTCAAGCACCAGCAAAGGCTCAAAAAACCAACAGACAAAACCTAAGAAGCAAAGGCGCGAAATCGACAAATTAAGTCAACAAGTTGAACAGCTTACACAGGATGTCCAGCGCGAGAGGGCAGACTTTGCCAACTATAGGCGCAGAGCCGAAAGTGAAAAGCAGCTAGCTAAAGAGTCAGCTAAAGCAGAACTTTTAACATACATGTTGCCGGTGATCGACGATCTAGAGAGAGCCCTCTCTCATCAGCCGAAAGAATTGGATGGTAATCCGTGGGTGGAAGGCATTGGTAAAGTATATGAACAACTCCAGCATACACTGAAGAGCTTAGGCATAGATAGGATTGCAGCTAAAGGTGCAACTTTCGACCCAAATCTGCATGATGCCGTTGGCTATGAAGGAGATACTGAAGATCAAGAAGAGGTGGTCGTCGAAGAGCTTAGGGCTGGATATATGCTAGGGGAAGATGTATTGAGGCCAAGTATGGTAAGAGTTGGAAGCAGTCAAAGTAAGCAAGATGATAGTAATGATAAAAAGGAGGATGACAAATGAGTAAGATTTTAGGAATCGATTTAGGAACAACTAACTCAGCTATGGCTATCATGGAGGGTGGAGACGCAACAATCATTGAGAATGCGGAAGGTAACCGCACCACTCCAAGTATAGTAGCTGTTAATAAAAGCGGAGAGCGTCTGGTAGGTCAGACAGCAAAACGCCAAGCCGTTACAAATGCCAAGAACACAATCTATGGAGTTAAGCGCTTGATTGGTCGTAAGTTTGACGATGAAGAAGTGCAAAGGGACTTGAAATTAATGTCTTATGAGATTGTAAAGTCTGACAAGGGCGTTAAGGTTAAGATGGGCGATGAAGAGTACAGCCCCGAGGAGATATCTGCTCAGATACTAGGCAAGCTTAAGGCCGATGCCGAAGAGTACACTGGCGAGAAGATTACAGAAGCAGTTATTACGGTGCCGGCATATTTTGACGACTCTCAACGTCAGGCTACTAAAGACGCTGGTAAAATTGCCGGGCTTGAAGTCAAGCGCATAATAAATGAGCCTACAGCGGCTGCCTTGGCTTACGGACTAGACAAGAAAAAGGAAGAAAAGATTGCAGTCTTTGACCTTGGCGGAGGAACATTTGATGTTTCTATACTTGAGCTGGGTGATGGTGTATTTGAGGTAAAGTCAACCAATGGAGATACTCACCTTGGAGGTGAAGATTTCGACTTGAAGATAATGAATCATTTGGTGGCTGAGTTTAAAAGCCAAGAGGGTATAGACCTGTCCAAGGACAAGTCGGCTATGCAAAGATTGAAAGAAGCGGCTGAAAAAGCCAAGGTTGAGCTTTCTTCTACTACTGAGAGCGAGGTTAATCTGCCGTTTATTACTGCTGATGCTGACGGGCCTAAGCACTTTGAATATAAGCTAACGCGCTCAAAGCTTGAAAGCTTGGTGTCTGAGCTTGTTGCTAAGACAGAAGGTCCGTGCAAGAACGCTCTTAAGGATGCAGGTCTCAAAAGCGACGACATTGATGAAGTCATACTGGTCGGAGGCATGACTCGGATGCCGTCAGTTCAGGTAAAGGTAAAAGAAGTGTTTGGCAAGGAACCTCTAAAGGGCGTAAACCCTGATGAGGTAGTAGCTCTAGGCGCAGCTATACAAGGCGGGGTGCTGGGCGGAGACGTCAAAGACGTGCTGCTTTTAGACGTGACACCGCTTTCGCTTGGGCTTGAGACCGAGGGTGGAATTACGACTAAGTTGATAGAGCGCAACACCACTGTGCCGACTAGTAAGAGTCAAATTTTCTCGACTGCAGCCGATAATCAAAGTTCGGTAGAGATTAATGTCTTGCAAGGTGAGCGTGAGATGGCGGCTGACAACAAATCACTCGGCAAATTCATTCTAGATGGTATACCGCCTGCTCCTAGGGGAGTACCGCAGGTTGAAGTTACCTTTGATATCGACGCTAACGGTATTTTGAATGTTAGCGCTAAAGACAAAGCTTCTGGAAAAGAGCAGTCTATTACTATCCAAAATAGCGGTAACCTCGACGAGGACGAAGTTGAACGAATGCAAAAGGACGCAGAGGCTCACGCAGAAGAAGACAAAAAGAAACGCGAGCTAGCAGAGGCTCGAAATCAGTTAGAAACTGCTGTTTACACTGCCGAGAAGCTAAAGACTGACCACAAAGAACAGTTAGAAGATGAGGATGTTAAGACTATAGAAGAGGCTGTTTCTGCAGCTAAGGAAAAAATAGAATCTGATGACAAAGAGGATCTAGAAAAAGCCTCTGAAGAGTTACTCGAGAAGATACAGCCGATAGGCGCTAAGATGCATGAGAATGTCGAAAAAGAGGCGGCTGAACAGGCCGAAAAAGCTGAAACTGAAGTCGAGGGTGGCGACGAAGACTCCTCTGGAGAGGCTGAAGAAGCAGAGGTCGTAGATGATGATGAAAAAGAAGACGACAAATAAAATCGTCCGGGGGAATTGTGGCAAAGAGAGACTACTATGACATACTTGGAGTTAGTAAAAACGCAACTGCCGATGATATAAAAAAAGCTTATAGAAAGTTGGCCGTTAAATATCATCCCGACAAAGAGAGCGGGGATGAGGCGAAGTTCAAAGAAGTATCTGAGGCATATGAGGTGCTAAGTAATGAGCAGAAGCGACAGCAGTATGATCAGTTTGGTCATGCGGCTGGAGCTAATTCTGCCGCCGGCTCTGGAGGCAGCCCGTTCGGAGGTTTTGGAGGTCAGCAGGTCGAGTTCGACATGGGAGATATCGATCTAGGAGATATTTTCGGTAGCTTTTTCGGTGGTGGGCGTCAACAGCGACGCACTCAGCAGCGCCGAGGTCGCGATGTAGAGGCTAGCGTCACCATTGATTTTGAAGAGTCGGTTTTTGGTACAGAGAAGCAAGTATCGCTCGATTTGGAAGATTTTTGTCAACGTTGTAATGGCGATAGAAGCGAGCCTGGCACCTCAAGTAAAACCTGTAAAACCTGTAATGGCCAAGGTCAAGTAGTGCAAACGCAACAGACAATGCTGGGAGCAATACAGCATGCAAGTGTTTGCCCAGAGTGTCATGGAGATGCATCTATCCCTGAAAAACCTTGCACAGAGTGTCATGGTAAAGGCACAAAAAGGAGCAAACACCAAATAACCGTTAAGATTCCGGCAGGAATCAAGGATGGTTCTGCTATACGTTTGCGAGAGCGAGGAGAGGCTCATGCCGGTGGGTCTAAAGGAGATCTCTATATACATGTAAGAGTCAGGCAGAGCAAGCAATTTGAGCGTAGGGGTCATGATATACATTCCAAAGTCAAGATTGATATGATCGATGCAGCCTTAGGTACAGAGATTAAAACCCCAACTGTTGATGGAGAAAAGAAGGTCAAGATTCCTGCCGGCACTCAGAGCGGACAAACGCTAAAGATAAGTGGCGCAGGTTTCCCGTATGGCAATGGAGATACTCGGGGTGATCATATTTTGAGTGTCGAAGTAGTTATACCAAGAAAGTTAACTAAAAAACAAAAAGACCTACTCCAAGAAATGCGTAGTACATCAAGGCGTAAATGGTTTTAGTTTAGAACACTTTAGTCGATAAAATCGGTTTACGCTTATGTTATAGTGGAGTAAATGAAACCGATAGCTTATTTTTCGCCCGAGTATGCTTTTGATGATTTGCCGATTTTTGCAGGTGGATTAGGTGTTTTAGCGACAGATTTTTTGCGGGAGGCGGCTGAGAACGATTTACCCTATATAGGAGTCGGACTTTATTATCGATACGGGTTTTCTCCAGTCGGTGAAGCCAAGAGTAATGAGTTAGACATAAAATCGGCCGGATGGGAGGAGGTGAAAACAGATGGTGAGCCACTGCGGCTGTCGGTTTTGATTGGTGGCGATGAAGTCGAATTTGGTGCCTGGTGTAAAAGCTTTGGCAATGTGACAATGTATTTGCTTGATTGTAATTTGCCGCACAACCCTGATTCTCAAAGAGAGATAACTTCTTTTTTGTATCATGAAGATTTTGAAGTTAAGTTTAAGCAGAATATATTGCTTGGCGTTGGCGGCGTTAAGCTTTTAGAGGAACTAGGTGTAACTCCTCAGCTGTATCACCTTAACGAAGGTCACACAGCCTTTGTGTCTATAGCTTTGATGGCTCAGCACAGAGACAGAAAACCGCATGCTACCTTCGAAGAGCTGCAGGAAGCTGTAACTGCACAACTAGTGGCCACAAAGCATACAGTGCTTTCTGGGGCTGGAATGTATATAAGCCACAATACATTCATGAATATTTTCGAAGACTATTTA
>CAYQCN010000004.1:0-42399 GCA_964415975.1 uncultured Candidatus Saccharibacteria bacterium
TACTAACACCTTTTTTTCGAAACTATACAACCATTTAGTCACGCCGGCAAAAAGTTAAGTCTACCTGCTAGTTTGTAAGCCTTGGAAGCTTAAACCCCTACAATCTCTGCTTTTTTCCTTCATAAAGCCGCTGTCAAGGTCCGACCTTGACAGCGAGAATATTGAACTATGGATTTGTCAGGGCTATTGCTCCTCACACCTGGCACCTCAAACTTAACAACTAACACCTACCCTCTATCAGCCTGCCTTACGCCTCAGTATTGTCTAACTTAATATGGGCGTCTTTAAGGGCCTGAAATCTAGTCTCGCTAGGAGCCCCTGTGAGTGGGTCGCGGGCATCACCGGTTTTAGGAAAGGCCATCACCTCACGAATGTTGGGCTCGCCGGCTAGAACCATCAGTAAGCGATCAAGGCCAAGTGCTATGCCGGCATGTGGTGGCACGCCGTAACGGAAAGCCTCAAGCATATGACCAAACCGCTTAGCCGCCTCTTCCTCGTCTATGCCAAGTGCTTCAAACACTTGATACTGCAGCTCTTGGTTGCTGATACGGACCGAGCCGCCGCCGACCTCATAGCCATTGAGAGCCAAATCATAGGCATCAGCTAAGACGTCTAGGGGAGAATCTGTGATTTTATCGACATGTTCAGACTTTGGCGCAGTAAAAGGGTGATGCATAGCTACCGTTTCGCCAGTACTCGTCTCCTTCTCAAACATGGGAAAATCAACTACCCAGCAAAAGGCTAGCTCGAAAGGATTGTCTTTGTCTTTGCGTAAGTCAGGCTTATCGGTGCCGTATTGATCCATAGCCTCGGCATAGGTCATGCGCGGGAACGGGGCTTGAGTAATGTGATGCTCGGGCATGAGCGTATCGACGAGCTCGACCATCATATTCTCAACTAACTGCAGAACATCTTCTTGCTCTACAAAAGACATTTCCATATCTATCTGGGTATGCTCTGGCTGCCGATCACCGCGCTGATCTTCATCGCGTAAAGCTTTGGCTAACTGAAAATACCTGCCAATTCCACCCACCATCAATAATTGCTTAAACTGCTGTGGAGACTGAGGTAATACATAGAACTGGCCCGGGTGCAATCTCGACGGCACCAAGAATTCACGAGCCCCTTCCGGTGTGCCCTTGGTCAAAAGTGGCGTCTCTACTTCAATAAACTCATTGCTGCTTAAGTGGTTGCGCACAAACTGGCTGACATTATGACGCAAGCGTATATTTGCCTGCATACGATCACTGCGCAAGTCCAAATACCTATACTTTAAACGTACCTCTTCATTTATATCCCGAGTGTCTTTCTTGATCTCAATTGGTAACTCGTCTGATTCCGATAAAATTTCAATTCTATTGGCCTTTACCTCGACCGCACCAGTGGTTAGATTCGGATTAACAAACCGCTCGCCCCGCTCCTTGACCAAGCCGCTAACAGCTACCACATCTTCTGGGCTTAAGCGCGGCAGCTCATCGCTACTAATTACCACCTGCACTAAAGCAGTATGGTCTCTCAAGTCTATAAAAGCCATCTTGCCCATGTCTCTGACTGTGTGCACCCACCCACAAATCTCTACGCTATCACCAACAGTTTCACTGGTATATTTAATTGGAGTATATTTAGCCATTGTAGATTAGTATCACTTATCTATTGTCAGGGTGCAAGACCGTCCCTTTTATAGCCACACATGCTACAATATTTCTTAATGAAATTTAGTTTCAAAAAAGCCCAACAAAAACGACAACAAGCCAAAGCCACTGAAAGACACCGAGTCTTACAGTTCATTCAAAACCACGCCGCTAAGGCAGACTTTATCAATTGGCTCAATGCCAACTACAAGCAGCAATTTCAAGAGGACAAAGAATGGGATGAAATCATTAAGTCTGTGCGTGCCAACCAAAACATAACCACCACCGCATTACACAACTATGCGACAAGCCTCACAGACGAAGAGGATGTCAACAAGCTACTGAAAGATGTCGAAAAAGAAACCGAAAAGGCTCAAGAAACAGTTTCTAAGTTGTATGATGCAGCAGCTGCAAAAAAGTTACAACCTATAGTCGGTGGGGCCTGTATACTGGGCGGCTTCTTGCTGTTGATTGCGTCAGCTGGCTTAATTGCAGATATTACCGAGCTAGGGCTCAATGAAGACATTCGTATATATTTATCGGCTATAGCTGGACTTTATGGCCTTCTCAACGTCCTTAGCGGCTTATTGCTTACCCTAAAGTAATAATAAACTGACGCTCACTACACCCACCATTAGCAAAAACAGCATAGCCCCCCATGTCATCAAGTACAGGCTTTGAGGTGTAATGTGACGAGCCATATAGACAAAATAGCCCAGCAACAGCCATAACACTGTCACTAGCAATGATATCAGGCCAACAAATACCAATATTAGTGCCGATAGGGCTATCAGAAATAGAGGCAGCCATGGAAAGAGCGGGGCTCTAAAAGGCCTCTCAAGGTATGGCCGCTGCTTACGAAAACGAAGCAAAGATAGAGCAATCACAATCATTACTACAAGATATACAGTGCTGCTAATATACGCCACAAATGCTATCGAATTAGTCAAAAGCAAAAACACTGCTAAAATCGCCACCGCCAACACAGAGCGGTGGGGAACATCATTGGCATTTAAAGGCGAGAAAGCTCTCTCAAAATAGCCCTGACGGCTAAGCGCATATATTCGCCTAGAAGAGACCAATGTAGAAGCCAGTAGCGACCCCATAGTAGCGATTAATGCTGCCGGCAATACCACATAAACACCCAAGCTGCCCAGCTGCTCAGCAGCTAACAGCAAAGGCGAGCCTGATCCAGCAATAGCATCAGCTCCAACTAGATTAACCGCTGTAAACGATACCGATACAAATAGAACCATGGCTGCCAATACACTCAGCACCAAAGCACGCGGAATATTCTTTGCCGGCTCTTTAGCCTCTTCAGCAATTGAAGCTATATACTCATAGCCAATATAGGTGCTGAACACAACTGAAACAGCTGCCAATATTGGCAGAATCTCAAAAGGCATCTGAGAAGCAAACTCTCCAACACCAAAAGCAAACTCACGGCTACCAACACCTAGAGCTACGAAAGTAAGCAACAATAAAACCAAAACTGACACGATTAGCATCTCTGCCTTGCCGGTGCTGGTAATATTTCGCATATTAACCGCCACTGCTAAACCGATAGCTCCAAGAGCAATCAACATAGGGTTGATTGGAATGAACAGATTAGCATAAAAAGCCACCCCTAGAGCATTGATCGTCAAATAGCTAACATCACCAAGTAGTACCAGCCAGGAGAACATAAATGGATAATATTTTTTTCGGGTAGTGTTAAAAACTAACTCAATACTCGACCCAGAACGAGGAATAGTAGTGCCTAGCTCGGCATACAACAAAGACCCTAGCAAAGCTAGAACACCACCAACAATAAATGAAATCGGTAAATATTCACCGGCTATAGCTGCACCAGGACCGATAAGCACAAATATGCCACCACCTACTGTGCCACTCACCCCAATCACAGACAAGGCAAACAAGCCAAGACTACGATTGAGTTTATTTTTGGGTCGATTTACATACATAAGATTTATCAAATAGTCTAACACGCTGCAGACTGGGTCTATATTGCAGCTGTTATGTGCTTTATAATGTATCAGGCAGGATAAACTAAAGGAGATTTTATGAGTAAAACATTCTGGATAGTCGTTGCGGCGGTAGTGATAGCCTTGGTGGGGTTATTTGTAGTAACCAATGAACCAAGCGAACCGCGGGAATCGGTAGATGAGCCGTTAGAGATAACTGATGAAGACCACGCTATCGGTGACGATAACGCTCAGATTGAACTAGTGACATACAGCGACTTTCAATGTCCATCATGCGCAGCCGCAGACCCAATCGTAAAAGACCTGATAGATGAATATGGAGATGATATCCAATTTATATACCGCCATTTCCACGTAGTTCAGCCGCAAACCACTAGTCACTTAGCATCCCGTGCAGCTGTAGCAGCTGAAAATCAAGACGCCTTCTGGGAGATGCACGATCTACTGTTTGAACGACAAGATCAGTGGGCACAAAATGCCGACGCCCCAAACATAATCAATGACTATGCAGAAGAGCTAGGCCTAGACATGGAGCAATTTGAAGCTGATATTGAAGATGCAGATACAGAAAACCGTGTAGAACGAGACCTAGACATCTCACAGCAGCTAGGCCTGTTTAGTACGCCTACATTCTTCCTCAATGGCGAACAGGTTGAGCAGCCATTCAATGAGCTACCTCAGCTAGTCGCAAACGAACTAGACGCCACAGAAGACGAACAAGAATAAAACCTTAATTCAGCCTGTAACCTCAATCTAGCCACTGCTTTTGATACAGTTCGATGTCAAACTTACGCTTAAGTCCGTTGTAATTCATATACCTGACCTTGCCGAATATATCTCGCTCCGTCCATCCGCGATCGTGCAGTCCAGCTATCGACCAAAGCAAACCGACATAGCCATTAGGGTCATTGCCATCTAGGCTGTACCGATCGTTTAGATAGATTCCATGCTCCAAAGCTACTTCGGCATTTTCACTCCACTCTAATATTTTCTTAGCCCAATACATTCTCATATAGCCATGCATTTTACCTGTCTTTACCATCTGTATTTGGGCGGCATTCCAGGCTGGATCATGAGTCTGAGCTTGCTCTAATTGATCACGTGAATATATATAGGGCCGCGGATCTACTTCATGGCGTGCGAGCGTATCTTTGGCCCACTGCGAGGCTCCACGCAAAGAGTCATAGTCTGGATTGTAATAACAGAAATTATCGCTCAGCTCCTTACGAACGATCAACTCTTCTAGAAATGCTTCTGGCCTGGACTGAGAACGCCTCTCGACTTCTAAAGCAACCCTTAAGCTCGAAATCTGACCAAAATGAAGATAAGGACTCAAGCCAGAAAGACCATCGGCACTAGGTTCATTTCTAATCTCATCATAAGCATCAAGCCGATTGTCTATAAAATCATCCAGCTGCGTATGCGCCGCCGTCTCCCCTGGCGTGAAAATCTGACTATAACTATCTGGCCGCTCAAGCTCATTAATCAGGCTTCTGGCCTCATCAAAAGATACGCCTACCCCGCGCTGCTGGCTCAACCGATACGGATGATCTTGTAGCGGTTTCGGTGGCTTAAGGTATTGGCTCAATTGAGAGTTTATCTTTGGTCGCAAGGTACGGGCTCCCACCTCTTGCTTACCAGAAGCCTGCCATACCGGCACAACATTATGCGTATCTACTACATAACAAGGCACCGACAGCTCCCTCGATAGACGACTTCTTAGTTTAGACGGATATCGAAGCGGCGAGAAGTCAAAGTAGACTGCAGATGGCTCTATGCCTTCTAGCAACCTCTTTATCGACTCAGCCGCGCCTTTAGTGGTATCGATTATAGAAAAGCCGATACCATGACGGCCAAGAGAGACTTTAACTTCTTCTAGTCCCTCGAGCATGAAGTCGTAGTGGATGGCGGTGCGGTAGCCGCTTCTGGGCTTGAGTCCAAATAAAACCCATAGCCCAACCCCGAGCTTGATAGCTGCCTGCTGCGCCTCGATTAACGCGTGGTTGTCTTGGGCGCGCTGGTCCCTGCTCATTATATACACAACCGGACCAGATTTGCCGCTCAACAACTTCACGTCGTTCAATGGCAGGGAGCGTTTTGAATTGGTAGACATATATTATTTGTGACTAGTGTCCATATATTTCATATGTAGCTTGCGAGAGCGTCTGAAATGATCGTGGGCATCAAATCCATGACGTTTGAGCCGCCTAGATATCTCGATGCTGCCCAAGAAATGCGGCATCATCACATATGTGGCGCCCTTTTCGTAAAGCTCTCTAGCCTCATCCTCTTCTTCAGCCTTAGCAATCACCAGGGTTTGTGGACTGCGATGTGCGATATGCGACACTACTACATTGTTTGTCTCAAAATCAGTAGCAGTAATAATGACTGCCGAGGCGTCTTCTAGCGGCAAATCTTCCAAAAACTCGGCATCATTGGCATCACCATATTGAGCGTTAACTCCTTCTTGTCGCAACATATCCACCACCTCCGGGTCATACTCGATTACAAGCATATCTTTACCCAACTTCTCTGCACTATCTAGCAAGCTTCTACTGCCCGACTTCAACCCAAACATTATCACATCATATTTATCTGATGTCTGCTGATCGCTACGGGCGTTACTCCGCTCGAATATTTTCAAGTAAGGAGCCAACCAATCGTAAAGTTTGTCAGAATAAATGATCATATAAGTAGAGGTGGCGATAGTAATCATAGCCACCAAAGTCAGCATGGACACAATTTCATCGCCCACATAGCCGCCTTCTCGCACCAATAGTATCAATATCAAAGAGAACTCGCTTATCTGAGAGACAGTGAGGCCGGCCTTGAAACCTATCTTTCTTGTAAAGTTAAGCAAGCCCATAATACTCATCACGATGATTGGATTACCAATTAAAACTGCAGCAGATAGCAACAATGCTGGGCCGATATTATCACCCAATGCAGCCAAATCTAGCTCACTTCCCAAGACGATAAAGAACAGCACTATAAAGAAGTCACGCAAAGGCCGCATCCTGGATGAAATCTCCGATGCATAAGGTGAATTAGCTAGAGCCACACCCGCAGCTAGAGCCCCAATCTCTATAGTAAAGCCGATGGCATAAGCTGCTGAGGCGACGCCAAACCCCCATCCAATCGCAAACAGAAACAAAAACTCCTGCGAGCGAGCCACGAAGTGTTCGAGCTTGGGCAACAAGAAGTGAGATAGCAAACCTATTACCACTATAAAGCCTAAACCGGCCAAAGCAGTCTGAGTTAATATAGTCGATATCTCTTGATCCTGAGCTAAAGCGGCAACCGCAATCAAGGCAGTCACTGCAACTATGTCTTGCACAAGCAGAAAGCCAATTGCCACTTTGCCATACAGACGATGGGTGTCTTTTTTGTCAGACAACAACTTCAAGATTATGATGGTGCTTGAAAAAGCCATGCCCAAAGCAATGAAGAAAGCCTCTACAGCTGAGAAGCCGAGCCAACTAGCCAGCAAAAAGCCGATACTGATCGTAAACAGTATCTGCCCCACGCCAGTCAATACAGCTATCTTACCTACTTCACGGATAATCTTTGGATTCAGGCCTAATCCGATAATAAACAACAACAACGCAATCCCCATATGGGAAAATAGATCGACCACTTCGGTCGATTGGACCAAATCAAATACTGCCGGACCGACTAAAAGTCCGGTGATTATATGGCCGATGATGAGGGGCTGACGCAGTAACTGCATTATCGACGCAACGATGGTTGCGATGACAAGCAGAACGCTTACTTCTATAAATACATCCATTATGAGAGGGGTTTAACTATTGCGTACGAACTGTAACGACTTCTGATTGTGACTGCTGCACTATAGGTATAGCCATGCCTATACTCCTAATCCATCACGTAAAGTGTAGATATAGCCCTACAAGCCAATCTCTAACCTGTCCGTGAAAGTTTTTATTTTTTAATAACGCTTATTTTTAGCGTCTATGTAATTATTTAGTATGGCTATGAGCCAAGCTGTTGTCAATAACAAATCGCTACAATTGCCCCCTACTAGCAACTATCTGCCTAGAGCGTAATTTTACTAATTCATACTCTAAGACCGCCATTATGCTCAAATAAGCTAAACCGCTGCCACACAAACGCAGCAAGCCAACCCCCTCAAAGGCAAGCCCTATACCGGTTGCAACCTGCCAAAGCCCAGCCAGTGGTATGGATAGCAGTAGCCATTTATATGCAGTCTTTCTCCAGGCAGCCACTCCCCCAACTATTACTAGACCTAAACTTAAAGCCGCTCCTAATAAATGTAATGTAAGCATCTCAATAATTTTGAATCTTAATCGCTTAAACTTATACGTCTAGTCTAACATCACCCAAAGAAATAGGCGCTAAACAAATAATAAAAGTGACATAAAATGCCAAACAATATTATATGAAAGCGCCACGCACCTAGACTGTAAGTTAATCCAAAAAGAGTATTTCTAGGGTAGTTACACTCGACAAACAAACTGATATAGCCTGCCAAAATAGAGCAAAATTGGTTTGGGCAAGGCCGGAGTCAGTAACTATACAAGCTCTAACACCAACTCCGGCGTTGCCACAACACTCAACCTCTGCCGCAGCTAGGACAGGTGCCCTTGCCGCCACAAGGCGAACAGGTCTGAGCTCCTACGCCGAAATGGGATCCGACTTTGCCATGCCCGCCGCAAGACTTGCAGCCGCCCTTGTTGTTGCATGTCGAGCAAACAGCCAAGGCTGTTCACCGCCTCTCTTTAGTCGATTGCAAGGTGCCACTTTATTTATACAACAATTAGCAAAATTGGCAATAGTAGATAAGTCTGGATAATTAAAAATAAGCGCTCAGAAGCACAGGAGGTGGGATGAACCTAGCTTAAAGTTGTAAGACTTGTAAAAAGTTGAAGCACAGCTCTGAGTTTATAATTTATGTCTTTTAACTTTTAGCTTTACAACTAACATCTCAAACCTAAAACCTAAAACATAGAACTTGAATCTACACCCCTCGCTCTCGCTGTCAAGGTCCGACCTTGACAGCGGCTTGGTGAAGCCATTAACAAGACCTATTATTGTTATCTTACGACATTTTGTGGTTCGTGCATGAGATATTTCTTGATATTCTCAGCAGTAGTATGCCTAATCCGTTGCAAGGCTTCTTTGCTGTTAAAGGCGTTGTGGGGGGTGATCAATACATTCGGCATGCGTAGCAACACATTGTGCTCAGCACTCATGACCAAATCTTTGGTGCTAGCGTCTGGATGAAGTAGCGCTACTTCTTCGTCAAACCGCAGCAACTGCTCTCCTTCTAGAGTGTCCAGACCGGCTGCCGCTATCTGGCCTGAATACAGGCCATCGATCAAAGCTTGAGCCTCGATTAGTTCGCCTCTAGCCGTGTTGATAATTACAACCCCTTTACGCATCTTGGCAATAGCCTCAGCGTTTATCATGTGATAATTATCACTATTAGACGGAGCATGCAGACTCACAATGTGACTCCGCTCATAAAGTTCGTCTAACTCTACGAATTCAACTATACCGCTGCCGCGAGGCTTAGGGTCATATGCCACTACATTCATACCTATCGCATCAGCTATTCTAGCTACATGCTCGCCTATGCGGCCCAAACCAATCAACCCCATTGTCTTACCCTCTAGATCAAAACCGGTAATCTCTTCATGATCTATTAACCTATCATTGACTTGTTGCATACTTTCACGAAGTCGCCTGGCAAGACTCATCAGCAGCATTATCGTAAACTCCGCCACTGTCGCCTCTCCATACTCTGGCACGGTGCTGACTAAGACATGGTTGGCTTTGGCCGTTTTCATGTCTATATGGTCATAGCCGGTTGAGCGAGTCGCTATCATCTCTAGATTGGGCAGATAACTCAGGCATTTTTGGTTCACATCCGATGTGATAAATACCGATGCTATATCGACATCGCTGTATCTTTTGGCAGTCACCTGAGTTAAAGATTCCTCAGTGCAAACCACCTCTGCCTCGAACACGTTTTTAAATGTACGCTTAAAATAACGCTTTTCATCTCCATG
Source organism: uncultured Candidatus Saccharibacteria bacterium (assembly GCA_964415975.1). Classification (GTDB taxonomy): domain Bacteria; phylum Patescibacteriota; class Saccharimonadia; order QS-5-54-17; family QS-5-54-17; genus CAYQCN01. The sequence continues at coordinate 9,670 of CAYQCN010000004.1, forward strand.
AACATCAAAGAAAACAATTTTTCGCATCAGAGGCCTCGCAAGTTTATGTATCTAGATACAGTCTAGCAAAAAGCTTGTGCTTATGCAGAGATAAATCACCTAACGATATGACACATCAACATGGCTTATCAATGCCAGCAAATCCTGTATAAAAGGCTCCTCTCTCTGGAGTTGATAGCACGTTCTCTGGCCGAAGCGCTCTCTCCTCACTACCCCTGCAAGTTCAAGCTTTTTCATATGCTGGGATACAGCCGGCTTCGAAAGCGACACGGCCTCGGCGAGCTCACCAACGCTAATATTTTCATACTGCTCCAATAAAAGTACCAGATTAAGCCTATTTCTATCGGCCAAGCTTTGAAATATATGCTGGAGTTCAATCATAATTAAGTAGTTGCTTATATGCTTAATAATAAACCATATTCGACCCAACACCTCAATACAAAAACCAGGACACTGTGTGGAAAACTAAAGGATGTCCCTGATTGCGCGCTCTACTTCATCAAAGAAATGGTCGAGCTGCTCGTGTCGCTTGTGGACGGTGTGCTTTACTCCTCGCTTTTTAAGTTTTTGGTTGAATGAGTCTACTGAAGATATAGATATGATTTTTTCTGGGCCGAATTTATCTATATCTAAGACATGAAATGTCCCGTCTGGCGCATTACGATCTAAAATAATTACATCATATGTTTCTGAGGTGTGCTCATTGACTATTTGCTCTACCTCTCTGCTCGTAGTGTAAACAGACACTTTAAGGCCATCACCGCAATCAGACTCAATAGCACCAAGCCTACTTAGCAAACCATCTACTATATAGTCTAAATCTTCTAATACTAGAATGTGCTTCATCATCTTTTTATTATATAGGCTCTAACTAATCTTGATAAATTTATATTTATATGTTATTAAATATACATGGAAAAGCGCCAAGAACCCACGCAAGGCAGCCTTCTAAAAACAGAGTTTTACTATCCAGCAACAGACTCAAACTCGTTTCCGGTCGAAGAGTACGCCGTAGCACCAGATGGTCAATACGAAACTCACTTGAGCCAAGAAGTAGAAGAAAAGGAAACTGCCTATGATGAGGGGGTGGTGTTGCTTGAAGCGGCAATAGTAAGAAACATTGGTCAAGCAAGAAAGAGGCGAGGCTTTGTGTCTGAATCGCCCGAGGCCGTAAGAGCACAACACCAATCTGCAGCCGAAAGAGGCATTTCCAGACAGTTAGCTATCGGACAGGCTGCAGTTAATGCCAATGAATTTGAAGCTAGAGCCAGGCAACTGTATGAAGAATGGTTTGAACTAAAGAGCGCTGAAATACCTGAAGAGGTAGACCCACGCGACTACGTGCCTACCTTCGCTGAACTTGAAGATAAATATTTTGACGAGGATAATTCAAAAAATATCCGGGCTAAACTCTACCAAAAAGCAGAGGAAATAAAGCTACGCAATAAACCCACTAGCTAGCACCTGAGTTATTTTCTTTAAGCAAACGAGACTCCAATTCAATTACACCTTCTAAATCATCGCTATAATCTGAAACATCGGGAAAGTCTAGATTTTGTATGTGCCGCCACACTGTCATCACTAAATCTCTCATATAATCAATATCATCTTCTGATGGCTGATAAGTTTGAGAGAAGCGTATTTGGTTTTCGCTTTCTAGATAAACCATCTCACCAACAATCCTGTCCTGGCTTTTAGCAATACCGGACTCTAGCGCTAGTAAAGCATAAAAGATTAGCTGCAGACGATGCTTGCGGGCTTTAAGCCCATCTGACTTGCTGGTTGTCTCAAGGCTAGAAGGAGCGCCACCAGTCTTGTAGTCAATAATTCGCACCTCACCATCGCCAACACGGACTACATCCAGCTTGCCGCCAATACGCGCCTCGCCGATCCGAATGTCTCTTATGACTCGTTCGGGCTGGTCGCCTTTTTGCAAGACGATTCTTTGCTGGTCGATTAGCTCATGAAGCAGGCGGTGGCCTTTCTCGCTGTAGCGCTGTTTTTCATCTGGTTCAACCTGCTCATAATCAAGCTGCTTATCAAAGGCACCTATAGCTCCGTCGACCGAGAGTTTGTCTTGATTGGCTAGATGATGAGCAGCCTCAAGACCAGCATGAATAGCCGAGCCATAGGCTAGATGGGCAGACTTTTGCGAGGGAACACGAAGTAGATTCTGTTCAAAGAAATACTGCGGACCGCCAGAAGGAATGTCGAGAAAATTCTGTATGTGGGTTATTGATAGCTGGTAATCCTCTACCACAGGGCCGAGTAGATTGCGCATATCATCAGTATTCAGATGCGGCCAGCGCAGACTTGACTCTGCCGTCTCTACAGCAGTCGATGAAGGCTCAGTTGGCACTGGCTCCACGTGCCGTATAAACGATGAGGCTAGCAACTGCTTACCCTGGTCGTTTTGTTTATAGCTAGTCAAAAAGAGATTTTTGCGCGCTCTAGTCATCGCTACAAACAGTAAACGGGCATAATCGTCTGGGCTGTCACCATGAGGTTGCATGGCATCTAGATTGGCCGGTGGTTTTTGCCCGCCACTCTTGGGGCTCCACTCCTTTTCAAGGGCGTCGATGATATAGACCTGATCAAACTCCAGCCCCTTGGCCGCATGGGCAGTCATAAGCTCTACCGGATTGTCTCCGCTTACAAATGTCGAGTGTTCAGATATGGTTACTCCATGACGCTGATTTAGGCGCATAAATTCAACAAATTGGGCCAGTGTCGGCTCATCCTTAGAAAATTCTGTCACCAAGCTTCTAAGCTTTTGCAAAGCGCTCAAAGACTCCATATAAAGCACGTCTCGCTCGCCGCCCAAATAATAAGAGCGGACTGAGAATTGGTAGCCCTCAACCTCACGCAGTCCAAGCAGATACTCGACTGTGATGGCAGCCGGCAACTCTCGGCTGACCTGGGTCAATCGGCTCAAAGCCTTGCCAAGAGCCGAAAACACCTCATATTCACTAGAGATTAAAGCTTCAAGCCAGCCAGATGACCTACGCATATCTACTGCCAATTTATAAGCTTCCATTGGGTCTGAGTTGAGCGACGGATGAACAATGAGCGTAGCAATCAGCTCATCTACTCTATCTTGCTTGCCTGCAGCGATCGACTCCACCAGCTCGGCAAGATCTACCAGTAGCGACACTATCGGGTGCTCCAGTATGTTCGAGCTTCGCTCATAACGCACCGGTACTGCATGTTGATGCAAAACGCTAGCTAGCTGCTCTAGGCTTTTATGACCCCGAGCAATAACTGCAATTGTGCCTACATCTTTAGATATAGACGATTTTACATGTTCGGCCACTCCGCTCAGTTGCTGGGCATGAGATTCATATTGCAGATGAGTTATATCGCCAGCAGGGATATCTTGATTCTGAGCAGTAATCGATTTATCGAGATTGGGCCGAGTATCGACCAGCCGATGTTCTATCAAGCTTGATACAACCCCAGCCGCATCCAAGACGGCCTGGTTCGACCGGTAGTTATCGGTCAATACTACCTCTTTTGTATCCTTAAACGCAGAGCTAAATGTGTCGACATTGCTCAGCTCGGCACCCTGGAAACGATATATCGCCTGATCATCATCACCTACCGCCATCACATTGGGCCGTCCTTCATGGATAGGATTGTTTGCGATCAAGTAGGCTAGGCGAAACTGCGCGTCATTGCTGTCTTGAAATTCATCTATCATGATGTAGCTAAAACGCTCCTGCACTTCAGTTAGCAAGTCTTCTTTGTCTTGAAGCTGAGTAATTACCTCCAATATCATATCCGCATAATCAAAATAGCCGGCCTCATGTAGCTGGGACTGGTACTGCTCATATACCTCCGACAGTGCCACTAGACGCTCAGACCTAGCTTCATCTTTAAAGACTCTCTGACCATCCTTGGCAGTAGTCCACTCTTGCTTCCAGGCACTCAAAGGCTTAGTCGAGTCTTGCCTCTCAGCCTCATCAACTGCCTCAGCTAGCGACATCTTCATTACTTCGCTATAAGGTCGCAGGGGGACGGTGTAGCCACCATAGCCCTCATCGGGCAGCTCATCAATCATCTGCCTGTAGCCAGGAATCGTTTTTTTGGACATGCGCTCATTAAGCAGGCCTTGAAACTGCTCTCTCGCCGACTCCAAGTAAGCGATATTGGCATGGGCAACAGCGTGTAAGCGTCCGGCATTTAGCCCTGCTTTCTTAGCTTGATCTATGTCGGTCAATATCTCCTTAACAAGCGTATAATGCCCTTTAAATTGCAAAGTCATGGGGTCATGTAAGGGGCGCTTGCTTAGAATCCCCTCTACAGTCTGGCGCTGAACAATCTCTGGTGCTGGCTGCAACTTAGCCCCATTCCAAAAATAGTGCGGGTAACTACTGATCAGCTCAGCACCAAGCCCATGAAAGGTCTTGACCACAATCTTGCGGGCTTCTGGGCCGATAAGATCAAGCATTCGGTCTTTCATGTTGGTAGCGGCCTTATCGGTAAAGGTCAGACACAATATATTACCCGGCTCCGCATCGGTATTTTTTAAAATGTTAGCCGCCCTAGCGCTAAGAAGCTGGGTCTTGCCGGTGCCTGGCCCTGCAATAACTAATAACGGACCATCGATAGTGTCGACTGCTAATTTTTGAGCTTCATTTAGCTGACTATGGACAGATTCAAAATTCATATATGCCTTCAAGTATAACAGTCACTTAAGCCTCAAAAAGACAAATGAGCCACACAAAAGTGTGGCTCATTGCAAATCGTCAGACTTTTGACGGCTACTACTCGTCTAGCACTTCGTCTAAGTCACTAGAGTCTAGCTCGCCATCTAAATCTTCAGCCATGAGCTCATCCTCAGCCCGGTCTAAATCTTCTGCATTCTCAATAGTCACAGGCTCCGATGTTGGCTCCTCAACAGGCTCTTGCTCTGTAGTCCAAAATGCCCAAACGGCAAAGCCAATCAAAGCCACCAGAAACACCGTCAATAAGACCTCTATAACTGTAAAGCCATTATTCCTACTATTCATCGCCATCCTCCTCATCGCTACTGCCACCTTCTTCTTGGTTGTCTTCGGCAGCTTCAGCGCGCAAGACTTGGATTAATCCTACTAGAGAGTCTCTGTAATTTCGCAGCTCATCTCGGGCCTCGCCGACAAGCTGTCTGTACCCATCAAGCTGGGCTCCTAGGCCGGGCTGATCGCAGTCTAGTTCCACTTCATAATCTCCAAGCGCATCGACTGCGGCTTCGGCCTCGGCTTGAGCTTCATCTACCTCGCCCGCACGTTCATCATAATCGGCAACACTCAGTTGGCCGTTATCATAGAAGCCTTCGACTCGCTCAAACATATCATCCATCACGTCTAGAAGCCTGAACGCAGATGTGGCCATTCGCGGCAAGACTTCCTCTAGTCGGTCTTGCTGGCGCTCACATACGTCTTGCCTGACTTGAGCTTGTCTTTCACTGGCCTCAGACTGAGCCCGTTCTCGCCTCTCTTGAGCACTTTCGCGAGCTTCTGCGCCTCTATCTGGCCCGCCAGCACTATCTGGTGCCTGGGCATGCAAAGGTGTAGACACCGCTAATGGCAGCATTAAGACTGCCATACTTAAAAAAGCTGTTAGTTTCATTTTAGTATAAGCTCCTTATGCTTATTATTTATAGCTACATAATACATGCATGAGTATATTTTTCAACTAGCGCTCGCCGTATACGACCGGCATTGAACTCAAATATTTATCGGTTTCTAGATTGCTAATCATAAAATCGGCCACATCACCTCGCTTGACCATAGCCTTCATCCTAGGCCGCACATACTCACTGACAGTATAAGAGCCGGTTTTGGGGCCATTTGCTAGTTTGAGCGCCCTCACAATAGTCCATTCAAGCTGGCTTTTTTTGATAATATCAGCATGTGCTCGACCGTCATCTATCATCTTCTGAGCCACTACACTAAGCCCCATATTTAGAAGCCTGTCGGTAAAGCCAGGCCTGTCCTCTTCATGTCTTACCCCAGATCCAGTCAAGCTCACTATGCGCTTAACGCCGCACTCACTCATAGCATCGACGATATTGGCTATACCGTCCTGGTGCATGGTCGGGTTGCGCCTTATCGTCTTAGGTGAGTGGCCGAGTGCACTTACGACAGCGTCTGATGATTTTATAGCCCGCCTAACATCATCAATCTTGGTTACATCTCCTACTATTTGAGATAGGTTGTCATGGTCAAAATCAAGCTCAGCATCATACACAAACGCAACTACTTCATAGCCCTTACTAAGAGCCTGCTCGACGATGTGTCTGCCCGTCTTGCCATTAGCACCAAAAATCGCAACCCTAATCATGCATTAATCATACGCAACACACTCCGAGTTGAGCAAATAAAGCTTTGTGATTAACTAAATGCTTGCGTATACTTACTACTATGGTCAAGTCAGTATTTTTTGATTTTTTCGGTGTTATAATGCCAGATCTGCTGGATGAATGGTTGCTGAAGCAGGGTGTTGCTCGCGACGGCCGCATCGAATCAGCCTCGGTCGAGGCCAATGTCGGACGGATAGATAAAGAGCGATTTTTCCAAGTCCTAGCCGAAGAAGTAGGCAGCCAGCCTGAGCAGGTCAAAAAAGAGTTTGAGTCTATGGCCTCCCCCAATCAAGAGGTGGTTAATATTATATCTAGAGTCAGTCAGTCATATCCGACACTACTGCTGTCAAATGCAGACCACATTCACTTGCGGCAAATTATTGACAAATTCAAATTAGATAGACTTTTTGATCACATTATCATATCCGGCGAGGTAGGGTCTGTAAAACCCCACCATGAGATATACCAAGAAGCCCTTAAGCAATCTGGGTGTGACCCAAAAGATGTAGTATTTACCGACGACAGAGCCTCAAACATTGAGGGAGCTCAAAGAGTAGGTATCACTAACTCATTCGTATACGAAAATCCTCAGCAACTAGTACGCGAGCTAAGATCTAGAGGGGTCGAGTTTTAATTCTGTCTGTGTTTTTTGGGCTTATGATTTTTATAAGATAGCTTGCTCTTGAGGTTGTTCATGAAGCGTATCTTTCCTTTTGACATTTCGTTATAGAGCTGTGAATATCTATGCTTATTAGGTATTAAAAGCACCTCCAATTTCTTCTGTTCTTTTAAATACTCAACAAGATTATAAAAATCTCCGTCGCCGCTCACTATGACAGCCCGATTATATTCACTCCATTCTTTCATGACTTGTAGTACCAGTTCAGCGTCTACATTGCCCTTTACCTCGCCCTCTCCGCTGGTAACAGTCGGCTTAAACACAAGCGTATAACCCATCTCTCGCAGTTTTTGATACATGTCAGCTTGCTCTTCTATATAACCAATGAACAAAAAAGCTTTCGAGACGTTGTGCCTACTCTGCAGATAGCTTTTAAAACGCTTAAAATCTAGCTTCCAGCCTTGAGCTTGCACCCCCATGTGCAGGTTTTGGCTATCTATAAAGGCGTAATTATATTTTGGCTTGGTATATTTTTTAGAATTAGGCATTAGTCTTATGTAAAGGTAGCACGCAAAAGGACAATATAAAAGGCTTGTAGAGTCAAGATATAATCGATAATAAGCTCATTAACCATTAAGGCTTATACCTCACACCCTTCTCGTTATTTCCTTCACCAAGCCGCTGTCAAGGTCGGACCTTGACAGCGGCTTGACAGCAAGAATGTGGGTTTTTGGGGATTGGGGTTGCTTGATTAAGGTCTGGGTCTAATATAGACTGAATCCTCGCCTCTTGATAATTTCAAGTACTATTGACCTCGATACTTGCACCTGAAACCTCGCCCCTATACCGCTGCTACTCTCTCCTATATACTCAAACTCATGCCAAGCCAACAAGCACCACTAGCCGAACAAATGCGACCACAAACGATTGATGATTTTTTCGGCCAAGAACATCTGCTTGGTGAGGGCGGATTCATAAGACAGTTGCTGGCCAGTGGCGGTTTGACCTCTTTAATACTCTGGGGCCCTCCCGGCACCGGCAAGACTACACTGGCTCGAATTATTACCAAAGAAAGTCAAGCTGAATTTGTCGAAATAAGCGCTGTGACTGCAAAGCTCGAAGATGTGCGGCGCATAGTTAAGACGGCTGAAGAAAATCAGCGCCTACAAATCCAAACAGTGCTTTTTGTAGATGAGATCCACCGCTTCAACAAAGCCCAACAAGACGCCTTCTTGCCGCACGTTGAGAGTGGCCTGATTATACTAATTGGTGCCACGACCGAAAACCCAAGCTTTGAAGTCATCCGCCCACTGCTGTCGCGATCCAGGGTGCTAGTACTCGAACCTCTAGCCCATGAGCAAATTAAAAAAATTATAAACAAAGCGTCCAAGCAGCTTAAAATCAGCTCCAAGCTTTCAAACAAAGCCGTCGATTACATAGTTGAGCTCAGCCATGGAGATGCTCGTACAGCCCTTAATATTCTCGAATTAAGCTATCAGATCAGTGAAGACAATATTAAACCTAGCACCGTCGCAAGCGCGGCCCAAAAACATGTTCCAGGCTTCGATAAAGGCGGCGAGATGCACTACAACCTTATATCAGCTTACATAAAATCGCTCAGAGGAGGAGATACAGACGCTGCCTACTACTATTTAGCACGCATGCTAGAAGCGGGAGAAGACCCAAAATTTATATCCAGAAGAATGCTGATCTTCGCGTCCGAAGACATAGGCACCGCCACCAACGGGGCATTCAATCTAGCTGTAGCCACTTTTCAAGCTGTTGATATAATCGGCATGCCAGAGGCAAAATACAGTCTGTTTCACTGTACAAGAGTACTAGCTGCTAGCCAAAAATCAAGGCAGGTAACCGATGCTATGAGTAAAGCCATAAAGCTAGCTAGAGAATACCCTGAGTCAAAAATACCACTTCATTTACGTAATGCTCCAACTGAACTCATGAGCGAGCTTGGCTACAGCAAAGGTTATGAATGGAAATCGGACTTTAAACCAGAGAAAGGATTCATGCCAGACGATATACAAGATGCCTCAATATGGTTAGATCAATACTGAATGCCAATAATAAAACTTATAGAGCCCTGCAACAGAAAGGGCAAGGACAAGGCTCTATCGGGCCTGTAAATTCTAATGGAGCCACTTCTGTAGCGGCAATAGTGTCATAATCATGAAAAATACCGGAGAATTCTTCTCGAAGGAAAGACAGATTGTTATTGGGCTCCGGTGATGAATATGCCCATGCATCTAATTCATCGCGTGTCTCTTGCCCTGTAGCTACTAGCTGCCCTAGTCCATAAAATACTATTGCAGCCACAAGCAAACCTAGAGTGGTTGCAGTGGCTGCAGCTGGTAAGGCTTTTTTAGCTTGGCTGTAAGTTTTCATATGTTTTATTTTATAGCATAAGCTAACACAAAAAGAAACATTAATATAATCAAGCAAGATGAATATTACTTAATAGCCTCTTTTGCGCTGCCTGCATGAAATCTTAAAGAAGTATTTCAATCTGATGATTTTGTAGTACTGATAGATAACTAGGACTGATTATTAATGCCCTTTTCTATTGGCGCTGCTCATTTACGGTCAGATTTATATTCGTGCCATCACCCTCGACACTTACACTAGCTACTACTTCTAGATTATCCCGACTGGCAAAGTATGTGGAAAGGACACCATCCTGAAATCCAGACTGCTCTTGGTCTGTCCATCCATCGGCAAAAGCCTGGCCGTAAAACTCATCTACATCTGCAAAGTCATCATCACTAAATAGCGACACTGTATACACCATCTCATCACCCTCTGAATATGAAGTTGAGGAATTTAACTCAGCTGGCTCATATAGTGGCACTTCGGCAGGAAAATCCTCCGGAAGCTCACTGCTTATAGAAAAGGACTCTTCGCCGTCTTCGCTTTCTATGCTGATGCCATTACCATCGCTATCAATGTCCACTCCAGCCTCTTCAGCAAAATCATCAAGAAAATTAAAGAAGTTAGCTGCAAAAAACATAATTCCGGCCACCACCAATATCGATACAAGCGATAAAATTATTCCGGTAATACTCATGCCTTTAGATTGCTTTTTGCTCAAGGCAATAATACCTAAGATTAGGCCTATTACCCCAAAAACTGCCCCAACTATCAACAGACTTGTCAGAAGTCCAATAATACCTAGCACCAGTGAGGCGACTGCTAGCCCAGAGCTTGGACTTGCGCTGCCACTTTCTGAGCTAGCTGTATTAGGTTGTTGACTATTGCTTTGTTCTTCATTGCTCATATTAAGCCTCTCTTGACCTTAGTTAAGTAGCGATATGCCACCGATAAGGGGTAGCTCTTTTTGCTTATCGTTCGCAACGTTAACGATGCCCATGATTGCCAGCACTAGTCCGAATATCCAACCAAAGAACCAAATTATCCAGCCCAAAATTGGGATAATCGCAATCACACTAATAGCCACCCAGTAAAGTAGAAAGGTTAGCTGCTGGTTAGCGTGAAATTTAGCAAAAGGATTGTTCTTTGATTCCTCCATGACTAGCGGCAAGAAAAACAAGATTGGAATTATATAACCAATAATTCCAAACGCTTTTGCGCTACCTGCATCTTTAGACTCACCGCCGCCTGCCTTGCCCTCAGATGCCTGCTCTTTATCTTTTTTATCTACCTTTTCCTCTTCAGGCTTAGTTTGTTGTTCATCAGCCATGATAAACCTCCTGTATTTATTGATTGGGTTTACTATAGCACAAGGTAGCATACAGCTTCTAGATGTGCGCTACAATGTACATTATGCAGGCACGATGGCTACATTACGAAGCAGCTCAAGTCGCAACCAAGACTCTCGAGTCTGCCGGATTTGAGGCTTACATTATAGGCGGGGCAGTACGAGACATACTGCTAGGCAAAACGCCCAAAGATTTTGACCTAGTAACCAACGCCAAGCCTGAAGAGATATTAAAACTTGACGGTTTTAGCAAATCTAAATATAAAGACACCTCCCAAGCCTATGGCATCACAAGAGTGTATGTGGACCTAAAAGACAACAACGGAAATAGCCACAAAATACAGCTAGAACTTGCCACCTACCGTCGTGACATAGAAGCCCACCTAGGCCGAGCCCAGACCAAGATAGCCTTCGCCAATCTAGAAGAAGACGTAAGGCGCAGAGATTTTAGTGTTAACGCTATAGCCCTTAACCCTGATACCGGACAGGCAATCGACCTGGTAAACGGTATAGAAGATATCGAGCACCAAATATTGCGATTTATCGGCGATCCAATTGTGAGAATCCAGGAAGACCCCCTGCGCCTACTAAGAGCCGTCAGACTGAAAAACCAACTCGGCTTTACCTACCAGCCCGAGACAGAGGCGGCCATACATCAAGCCGTAGAAGCCGGAGCAGTTGATGATATAGCAAAAGACAGGGTCGGTATCGAGCTCAGCAGCATGCTCATGCACGAAAACAGAAATTTTAGCCTTAAAGATCTAGACAGGTTTTCTATTTTAGAAAAGTTAATTCCTGAGCTGACAAGACTAAAAGATGTCGAGCAACCACCCAATCTGCACGCAGAAGGAGACGTCTGGCACCACACCATGCTAGCTATGCAGTTTTTACCAAGCATACTTAGTCCGCGCTTAGCTTGGGCAACATTGCTGCACGACATAGGCAAAGCTGATACGTTTAAGCCTGAAGCCAAGACCGGAGACAGGATACGCTTCGACGACCACCATTCTGTTGGCGCTGAAATCGCAGGCAAGATATTAAAAAGACTAGGCTTTGGCAAACGGTTCAGGCAAGATGTAGAGTGGATGATTCGACATCATATAGGTATAGATAACCTGCCGCACATGCGGCCCAAAAGAGCAGATAATTTCATGAGCCACCCTGCCTTTGCTGACTTGCTAGAACTGCACAAAGCTGATGCCCATGCGGCATGGAGTAAAGAATCTGACGGAACTATAGACGATACTGAAGCAGACTTCTCGCAGCTAGAGCACTTATGGAATGAATTTCAAAGCAAAAAACATCAACACCCACCATCATTAAAAGACGATTTAGGCATAGATGGTGATTGGCTAAAAAAAGAATTCAGCATTGAGTCCGGTCCACAAATGGGTAAGATTCTAAAAGAGCTCAAAGAAAAGCACCTTGACGGAGAGATTGAGTCGCAAGCAGAAGCTCGCAAACTAATAAAAAGCCTACTGGCCTAAATCGTTAGTCAAAATCCACATTGTCGACACCAACCCAGACAAACTCCCACAGTTCTGGATCCGGCCCTAGATTGTCGACCCCCTCAGGATAGCTTGGCAAAAAACCAAATTCTCTAGATTTTGCATAATCATCCGCACTCAACCATTCAAAAGCATTCGTCTGGCCAAAATCCTCAAGACTTGCACCAGCTACACCGTCGGTAACGTCTATCGTGTGGCCACTATGATGCTTAGAATATCCAGGTATAGAAGACCGACTTAATATGTCATCAATAATTTCATCGGCCTCGCCATCAAGTATCTGCTGCGAGGTAAAAGGGCGACCTTGCACTTCATCGGCTCTCGCCCGCAAAGCTGAGTCAAATATTATAGCTTGAGTCTCTATGTCACGGAACGCAGACACCATGCTTAGCGAAATACCCTCTGCACTGGCTGCATCTCGCATATCCCTCCAGGCCTCAGCAGTTTCTGGCTGCATCTCTTCACCGTCTACTTCTTCTAGCTCTCTAGCAGGTTCAAACTGCAAACGATAGCCTCTATCTTCTGCTATATCGCGTATATACTGATCTGCCTGCGGATTACCAGTTATATCGGGTGGATCAGATATTGGTTCAACGCCTGGCAAATCAACTTCATAATAACGCTCAACGAACCGTTCTTCTAGGCTTGACTCTGGCTCTGCTGCTTCTTGGGCTTCTCGCTCGGCGGCTTCTCGCTCGGCCTGCTCTTGCGCTTCTTGTTCGGCCAGATGCTGCTCATACTGCTGCCAGCCAAACCATCCCCCTCCTGCCAAAAGCATGGCTGCTCCAGCTATCAGAGCTATTTTGGGCCAATTTCTAGTTGCTTTATATGTCTTCATGTTTAATTCCTAATATTGGTTTTGTAGTAGCAATTATAGCACTGACAATTCAAACTGCTCACGAACAAACCCCAAAGCTACTGCCAGGAGAGCCGAACAATGCCGCCATTTGCGGCTTCTTTGGCTATATATAAAGCACCGTCTTCGCCTCCAACAACGTCGCGTATGCGCCAGCCCCTATCGGCCAACAAAGGCTCTTGCTCCTTAAGTTCGCCATTATCTAATCTAAAATGGGCCAAATACTCACTTGCCAACCCACCGACAAAAAGGCCGCCCCGCCAATCAGACGTAGTATTATTATCATAAAAAGTCATCCCTGCCGGCGGAAACCCGCCACTACCACACTCCCAATAATAGACAGGGTCTACAATGTCATCTCTGTCTTTGGGATGATCTCCGAGGGGAGTATCCGTGCCATACTCACATCCGGTGTGAGTTACTGGCCATCCATAGTTGCCGCCTGTTTCAATGATATTTATCTCATCACCATCTCTTTCCCCGTGCTCGCTTTGCCAAATATCGCCAGTATCAGGATGGATTGCCATGCCTTGCACATTGCGGTGGCCATAAGTATAAATCTCGTCAGCCACAGAATCGTCGCCAACGAAAGGGTTATCATCCGGAATAGACCCATCAGACTCAAGACGAATAGTGGAGCCGAGCACGTTTGAAGTGTCTTGCGATAGATGGTCAGCAAAATTTTTATCGCCCCTATCACCTATGCTCATATATAGATAGCCGTCGTCATCTATAACCACCCTCGAACCGTAGTGTGAAGTCGAATCTAAAAATGGCTCTGCAGCATACAGCTGCTCAAAATCTCCTAAGTGCAAGCTATTCATATCTAGACTGCCTCGGCCAAGGTAGGTCGAGGTGAGGCCAGCCTCATTTGCGGCCGAATAAGTCAGGTAAATCAAGTTGTCGTCTGAAAAGGTTGGACTGAGGGTCGCATCCAGCAGACCTCCCTGACCAGCACTATCTACTTCCGGCACTCCACTTATTTCATCTATATCTCCGCTATCAGCATCTACCAGCAGTAGAGTGCCTTTGTTTTCAGTGACAAGCAATTGATTAGTGGCTGGCACGAAAGATAAGGCCCAAGGAGTGCCTAAGCCATCCACCACCTTATCTACAGTTAGCTCTAGGTCGACCTCTTCGCCATTGACATTCTGCATAGTATAGGTTTCAGACTGATAATCATCACCGGTACTTAGCCATATATAGACTCCGCCGGCCACTGCTATTATTGATGCCACACCTAAGATGCTCAGCTTGACTTTAGATAAACCCATACCTACAGCCTAGCACAAGCTTGCTCAGCGCAAATATGGCAACTTGTCGTTTTTCCAGTCACGAAACTTCTCAAGACCCAAGTAGTAATACGGAAAGGTTAGCAGAACGAGAATTGTACTTGATATTAATCCAAATACTATAGTTGCCGCCAAAGGCTCCCAAAATGGATCGGTCAAAAGCAAGGGCAAGAGAGCCCCTATAGTCGTCAGAGTGGTGGTGACTACCGGTCTAAATCTTTGCTCAACAGCACTAGATATGGCCTCCACTCTACTCTTGCCGCTACGGCGTTCTTGATTGGCATAGTCAAGCAACAATATAGCGTTATTGACTACTATACCAAAGAGACCCACCAGTCCAACCATTACAAAGAAGCTTAAAGGATTGTCTGTTATCAACAAGCCACTAAAGACACCGAACAGACTCAAAGGTATAGCAACAAATATAAGCAATGGCTGCAAGAAAGAATTAAATTGCAACAACAACAAGATATACATCAGCAACAAGGCTACTCCTAATGCCAGCTGAACACCCTCAAATGACTCAACATTCTGGTCTTCTTGGCCAAGATCAAAACTAATAGCAGACTCATCAAGGCCTCTGTCGTCTAGCTCTTCGCCATCAAAGCGATCATTTATAAAATCCTGGGCAGCCATAATCGCAGTGGACGTATCTTCATCGCCCAGCCTCAAAGAGACAGATAGGAACCTGTCACCGTCTTTGCGGCGAATGTCTTCAGGGTCTAGGTCTCTTTGCACTTCCTCGACCACTACGCTACCACCGTCTGGTCGCTCGATTGTCTCTGACTCTAAGACACTAGCCACATCCTCGCCCAACTCAGCAACCGCGTCCATATCCTCGCCGTAAAACTCAACCGTAAAAGGGAAATCATCTGGAGGTGGTCCTGCGTCTAGCTGCCTGATGAGTACATCTGCCCTGTCTTCGGCTAGCTCATCTAAAGAATCGCTTAGCTGAGCAATATACTCTTGTGATGTTGTGTCTCGATCTCTAAATGGCGTCAAGTCGACCTGAGCAAAAGCCGACCGCTCACTTGCCTCATAATAAGTAGCTGAATGTAAATCCTGGCCTATAGCGCCCTTAATCTCCTGATTGATTTCATCGACTAATTCTATAGCCTCGTCTATATCGGTCCCGCTGGCAAAATCGATATTGACTATTATTGCATCAGCATCATCAGACTCTGGAAATATATTGAAGGGCACCTGGCTAGCCAATACACCGGCTAGACCGACAACACCCAAGCTGACAAGCACCATCAAAGAGGCTACCATCTTGCCCAGACGAGGCTTGGCAACCAGCAAACGAGGCAGATTTCCTATTGCTCTCTGAGACACCTCTATAGGTCTCTTTAACCAGCCGCCACTTTTCTTAGCTCGAAGCAACACTATAGCGGCAAGAAATGGCACCAAAACAATCGCAACAGTCAGAGACAGTAGCAGAGCCAAGATTACCGTAGATGGCAATACTCGGATAAATTCACCCAATATACCGCTAACGAAAAGTAGCGGTGCAAAAACCAATACAGTAGTAAGCGTACCGGCAATCATGGCAGTGCCTACTTTAGAAAGAGCACTTTCTATTTGCTTGCGCACACTTTTGCCATTACGGCGCGCTACATCTAGAGCCTCTGTTACCACTGTGGCATTATCTACTATGAGACCGAGAGTTAGTACCAAGGCAAAAAGGACTATCACATTAAGCGTGTAGCCGAGCAGATATATACCCAATAAAGTACTGAGCATCACAGTCGGTATAAACAAAGACACCAAAAGTGCCGGGCGCCAACCAATCAAAAGCCCAACTACCAACAGCACTGCCAACAATCCATTGCCGATGCTCGTCTGCAGCTCACTTATTTGTGTGCGAATAATATCAGCAAAACCGGCTGAGACTACTGCCTCCACCTCATCATCTCGACTCTCATTCCAGTCTGCTATCTCATCATTTACAGCTTCATCCAGGTCTAGATCATCAACACCGGAAGCGGCCTCCACGCCGACTAAAGCGCTGTTGTAAAAGTCGATATCATTTTCGCTATCTTTTACTGCTACACGTGAAAAGGAGGTTTGGCGAATTTCAGTCTGGCCGGTTATAGGGTCTTGCGCTTCAGCAGTCAAAGCAATCCCGTCACTAGACCTTACCTCGTCTACACGGCCAAGTGATTCGGCCAAATCATCTGCCGCCGACTCTAGATCGTCTAACGTAGAATCGTTTACTACATAGACCGCCGCTAATAGGTCGTATTGATTGTTGAATTGATTGGCAGATATAGACTCGACTTCATATTCGACACCATTAACAGACTCAAAATTATCGTCTATCTCACTTCTAGCTAGCGCGGCCCCCTCTGATGAGTTCGTACCCTGCTCGAACTCGACAAAAAGACTAAAACTATCATTGCGGGCAGTAGACTGGACACTGACTACCTCATCTATATCGACCAATATCTCAGACATCTGTTGAGCTACATCAGCATCTACCAATTCGGCATCATCTACGAAGTAAGTGCCAGTAACTACTGCTATCGGCACCTCGACCGGAGGAAATCCCTCTCTGTCTAGCAGGCTAAGGTAGCTAAAAGCACCAAACAACAACACGCCTAGCCACACGACTAGCGTGACCCTATATCTCGACAGAGCCTTTAAGCTTAATTTTGCAATCACCGTTTCATTATACTCTAGCCCGCGTAAATAAATAAACACCCCAAGGGCGTGATATAATATATTAATAAATACACCCCAAGTAAGGAGGTAGATGATGAAACATATTGGCTTAGTAATAGCTGCCATATTACTGCTAGTGGGCGGACTTGGCCTAAGCCGGGTAGATGCAGCCGAATACATAACTGATGAGGTAGCCACAATCGAAGCCGACGAGACAGTAGAAGATGACCTCTATATAGCCGCTAGTACAGTCAGGATTGAAGGTGTAGTAAAAGGCGATGTATACACAGCTGGATCACAGATTGCAGTCAACGGCACCATAGAGGGTGATCTGTTCGCAGCAGCCAACACCATAACTATCAACGGCGAGGTTGAAGGTGGTGTGCGCGTAGCAAGCGCCACACTTGATATGTCAAGCGCGCAAATTGGCGGTGGTGTAACCCACTTTGGGGCTTCATTTAGCAGCAGCTCAGATACCAATATAGGCAATGGGCTTTTAGTATTTGGCGAGACAGCGACAATAGATGGAGCCATAGCAAACGGCCTGACCGCATTTGCCGACAAAGTCACCTTGCTTGGCAGCATCGGCACCGAGACCAAAGTCACATCTACCGAGCTTAATATCGGCGAGTCCGCTCTTATCAGCGCCGACATAACACACCGGTCAGACCGCGACGCTGAAATAGCTGATGGGGCTGTTATCGATGGTGAACTGATTCAAAAAGTAGCGCCCGAAAGAGCAGGCCTAGATGCGACCACCATAAAATACAGCTTTTTAGCTTGGAGCTTTCTATCGGTCTTGTTAGCGGGCTTCGTCCTGCTATGGGTTGGTCGCAACCCATTGCATAGGTCGGCAGAAATGGCCACTACAAGACCTTTGGCTTCTTTTGGTAGCGGCATCCTTGGTCTAATTCTAGTCGGACCCGTAGCCACGCTGCTAGCTTTCACAATAATCGGCATACCCTTGGCTATACTGCTGTGGGTGGCCGCTCTTGTCGGAGTGTTCTTAAGCACACTAGTAAGCGCAGTTGCCCTAGGGCGAACAATTCTATCGCGTACTAACCCTAAGCACAGACCTAAGCTTTACGGTAGTTTCGCAATAGGCCTATTAGTTATATACACCCTATACATAATACCTATTATAAACGTACTAGTAGCACTAGCTGTTGTTGCTGGCGGATTCGGCTCTTTGCTTTTACATGCAGTGCACAGCATAAGAAGACAGCACACTACCAAAAAAAGTTAAGGGCGAACCGATCCTAAATAAAATACGCAACTTGCGCATCTATAAAGTCAATTCGCCCTATTAGGGTATTACCACCTGTGGGCCACGTCTACAACCAGGCGGCTTCCATCTCCTGGACCATCCAGAGTGAACACCCTGAAAGGCAGTCGCGCCCTGACGCCCAGGCCCACATGCGTCTGACCCTCAAACGATCCTGCGACCTCCACATCTCTGAGAGTGCGAAAACTACTTAGAGCTGGCAGGCTGTCTGGTTCGAGAGTCTGGTTGAAGTCCTGATCATGGGCTGGTGCTTGAATAATGATTTTAAGCTTAGCTCCACCTGCCACGTTGACCGGCAAGCCTTTACCTGGCCCAAAGGCCTGTTCTTGATATTCAACGTAATATCCAGGAGCTGAACCGCCCAAATCAAAGACCAACCTCTCAAAACACGGATGTTGGCCGACTCGGATGCCGTCAACTGAACCGCTTGAGTATGAACTGAGATTTGACAAAGATTGACTACCCCACCAAATATCGCAAAACTTTTTTTGCTCTAACGCAGCTGCTGAATTAGTGCTTAGCAGAACTATTATGAAGCAGATGAGTGTCAAAATGAGCAGGCGATCTGAAGAGCGCTTGATCATGGTTCATGCCTTTTGTCATATGTGCGCTGGAACAACTTCCCGTCGAACCTGTAAAACTAATAAAAACACAATTATTGAATCTAGGCAAAGTCACTCGTGCAGATGCTGCTCATGATTTTTGATGTGATTTTGTGAAGACTGAGCAGTGATCCTATCTCCTGCACCTTGAATGATAGCCCTTATAAATATTCCGATTATACCCACCCCTATTAGTACATAAAAACTAGTAAATATTTTACCTGAGTCAGTAACTGGAGTGATGTCACCATAACCGACAGTGGTCAATGTCATGATGCTGAGATAAAAAGAGTCCACTATATTCAATCCTTCGACCGACACATAAAACCAAACACCAACAGCCAGCGTAAAGATAACGAGTAAAATAAGAGCCGCGTATGACTGTCTAGATGTATGCATCATTATTGGGTTATTTTAGCAGAATAATCAATTTGCCGTAATTAGAAATTGATATTTATATTTTGCTAATCAATCGCCGCCAGGCATAGCCTATGTGCTGCAATGGATGCGGGTGATGAGAGTGATACATGTGGACCAGATTGCCATGATGAGGGTGAGAGATTATTACACCGGCTACCACGATAGCTGCCCCTGCCGCTGCAGCTAAATCTAGTCGGTCACCAAGTAATATAGCAGCAGCTATAACACCAGTCATTGGATCTAAATAAAACAATGGCGCCGCCTCTTCACCCTTAATCTTACGCAAGCTTGTATAGTACATGGTCACGCCAATAATCCCCACTATTACAGTTCCGTACAGCAGGGCAAGCCAGGCTTGAGGCTGAGGCTCAAGCGCGATCGTTGTCCCATTCCAGATCAAAACACCTGAGAAAATGACTATTCCTGCCAACAAAAATCTAATCGACACCACTGCTACAGGCTCGACCCATTTAAATATGTATTTTGCATGAATAATTGAAGCTGCCAGGAAAAAGTACGCCACAAAAAACAACAAATCTCCGAATACAAAAACTTCACCTGTCACAAGAGGCAGCCCCACCACAAGCGAGGCGCCAACTAGCGCCAAAAGCCCACCATAAAGAGCCCGCCGAATTATCGGCTCGTGCAAGACAAATACCGACAATACATAAACCGAAACTGGTGTCGTTAGGCTCAAAAGCGAGGCTTTAAGTGCGCTTGAAAGTTCAAGACCTAAGGCAGCCAGTGATATAAATAGCGTAATGAAAGCTGCGCTAAGAAATAAGTGACGTATAGCTCGCCAGTTACGCAAAAAGTTAAAGTTTTTGATCAATATCAACAAAGCCAGCCCGATTAGTATCGCCCGCAAGCCGACATAAAACAGCGGATCCATATCAAAATCAATTGCAATCTTGGTAGAGACTGCGTTAGTGCCAAGTAATATGTTTGCAACTACAGCCGCTGTAAAAGCCGATAATTTTATATGTCTGTTTTTGAATATCGACATAGAATAATAATAGTCACCTTTAACACAAATTTACAACGCTTAAGCCAATAATTGTCAGCTAGATGTAGCTTGTGCTTAAATGTTTAGAGTATAACTACCACCAAAAAAAATGGAAATAACAGCACCCAAAATTACTCGCAGTAAATGGTCGTCTGAGAAGGCTTTTATTTATGCTACGGCCGCTGCCGCGGTAGGCCTAGGCAATATCTGGCGCTTCCCCTACATTGTGGGCGAAAACGGAGGTGCCGCTTTCATAATCGCCTACATTATAGCCGTTATAGCCCTGGGTATACCGCTCATGATACTCGAAATAAGTGCCGGCAAGATCGAAAAGGGAAGCCCCGTTAAGACCTTTCGTGCTGCGCATAAGCGAGCGGCAGCTTTTGGCTGGCTTGTCGTGGGGCTGACGATGATGATAATGAGTTATTATCTTGTGATTACCGGCTGGTCTATGGGTTATGCCATCGACAGCCTTACTGGTAATGTCAGAGACTTCGCAGTTTTCACTAGCAGTTTAGAGCCGCTTATATATTATACGCTAGTAATAGTTATTACAGCTTTTGTGGTCGCAAAAGGGGTCAAATTAATAGAGGCAACCACGCGACTACTTATGCCTGTCTTGATTTTTATAATTATCGGCATAACTGCCTACAGCCTCACATTGGATGGAGCCCGAGAGGCGATGTCGTTTCTATTCGACCCAGACTTTACCGCTCTAGCCAGTCCGGCACTTTGGATTCTAGCATTCGGACAAGCCTTTTTCTCACTAGCTGTCGGTCAGGGTTATCTTATCACTTACGGTAGTTTTCTGCCCGACCACGTCAACATTCCCCGCGCTGCCGGTACTGTAGCCGGCATAGAAACCGGAGTAGCCCTAATAGCTGGACTCATGATATTTCCACTAGTTTTTACTTTTGGATTAAACCCAGCCGAAGGGTCTGAGCTGGCATTTTCTACTTTGCCTATAGCTTTCGGTCAAATACCGCTAGGGTCAATTGTAGGTGCGATATTCTTTTGGTTGCTATTTCTTGCAGCCTTGAGCTCGTGCATCGCAGGTATGGAGGTAGTTAAGACTGCCATGCGCGAAGAGTTAAGACTCACTCACAACTGGGCAACAGTAGCCGCCTTTTTGCCCATTCTGCCGCTTGGCATCTTAGCGGCTATTAGCTTTACTCCTCTTGAATTTGAGGTTTTAGGCAGGCCTTTCTTGGAAGTATTAGATATATTTGCCGCCAACCAAACAGTTGTATTGCTTGGTATAGTTGGTGGAGCACTGTTTAGCTGGATGGTGCCTCGCCATGAAATAGTCAACAAATTCAGCAACCGACACCGCAAACTTGCCTCTAAAACAGTTACCTTCATCCGTTACGCCTGGATCGGCGTGATAGCAATTTTAGCTATAAGTTTTTTGGCATAAAAATACTATCGCTGAGAAATATGTGACAGGCTGTTGACTAGTTATTCACGTTTATGCCGCCAAATAGACATCTGCCTTTAAGCCGGAGGGTGGGCGAGTTCTTTTTAATGGGTTGTTTAGTATTATCTTCTACGCCGCCAAACACAGGACTCACCTCGACCTCTACTCGCCAATCTCTAGGCACTCGCACCTCAACACCACCAAATATAGCCAAAACCCCCAGCTCAGCTTCAGCTTTAATTTCGGCCTCTCTTAGGTCCAATTCGACACCGCCAAATACAGCCTGAGCCCGACCCCCCTTGAAGTCACTCGATGCATTTTGCAACTCTACACCGGCAAAAGCGGCCATTGCGTCTACTACATTTTCACTAATCTCACTGGCAGCTCTTTTTTTAAGACTGCCACTGTCTAACAGGCTGACACCAATTATCAACAACACAAACGGAAACACTAAATCACCGACCCTAATATCGATTACATCCAATATGCTCATTTGTAGGACTATACCTGCGCCCACAAACATCAACGGCCAAATTAACGACTTAGGGTTGCCCAGGAAGCTTATAATGCCTGCGATTACTATCAACATAGGCCACCAGTCACTAAGCAACTGGCTAAAATTAAACACATCAATAGCATCCAAAAACAACCCCAGGCCTATAGCTATAACCACCAAGCCTACGGCATTAGCATTGACAAACCGCTTCATAGCAACTCCTATTTTATATACTCTTATTATACTACATAAATACCTTGATGTAGTAATTTATAGCAGTTCAAGATCTGTTGCGAACATTCCAGGCGCTAACCTCTTCACTGAATCTGCTTACAGCCAGCGGGGCTAGTATGCTGGTAACTATCGTCAACCCGACAATTGCCGACAGCAATTCCTGATCGAGCAGACCCTCTCCGAAACCCAAAAAGGCTACAGCCAAGGCGGTAGAAAGTTGAGGCAAAGCCGAAGCCCCTATCAGCCGAGAAGCCGGCTCATTAAATCCGCTCAATTTACCAGCCAGCCAACCGCTCAAGAATTTAGAAGCCAACAAGCTCAATACGATAATGGCCATCACGCTCAGTGCAGCCGGTCCATCAAAGAAAACTCCTATATCAGTACTAGCACCCATCGACACAAAAAATACCGGTATGAAAAATCCGTAACTTATAGCATGCAGCTTGGCCTTTAATAAAGGGTTCTCCAGTGACCTAGCCAGTATCATGCCACCGAAGAAGCCGGCCACAATTGCATGCAAGCCGACAAATTCGAAAAACACCACTAAACCTATCAAAACGAGCACAGTAAACTGTAGTTCATTTTCAAATAAATCCTCGCCTTTATTGGTTCGTTTCATGGCCAGCCATTTAAGTTTAGGTAGCACCCAGGCTAGGCCACCCAAAAACACCAACGCCACCGGATACAGTGCTAACGATAAGGTCGAAAATCCATCGCCAGTAGCAAATTGCAAAAATACCGACAACAAAATCAAACTAACCGCATCAATAATGACTGTACTAGCGATAATGGTTTTTACCAGTTCTGACCGCATAATATTTTGACGTTCAAAAATCGGTACCAACATACCGATCGCTGATGACATGAATATAATCCCAACCAGCAAAGCACTAGCCATCTCATACCCCAGTCCCAGACCTACCCCTAACCCAAACAAGGCCGGTAAAAAGCCGATTAAGGGCGCTACAATTATAATTTTTTTACGTAGCCTTTTCACGTCTGAAAATTTAGACTCTAAGCCGGCAATAAACATCAAAAAGACTAGCCCGATAGTGCCCAAAAATTCGACAGTATCGGTCGGCATAAACCAACCAAATCCGTTCGGGCCAAGCAATATGCCGCCGATGATTAGCGCCACCACCCAAGGAATTCTCATCTGCATAAATAGACGCGATAAAACTACAGCAATCAGCAATATCAAAAAGAAAGGTAAAAATGGTTCCATATAGTGCCTGAGTATAACAGCTAAATCGTCAGTGCCTACATATTAAAAGACTACAAGAGCTCAAACTTTTACTCTACGCAACATTTGAGCATTAATAGCCACAACCACTGTACTGGCCGACATCAACACTGCCCCGACTGCAGGAGTAAGCAAAACACCCCAAGCTGCCAGTACTCCAGCCGCTAAGGGAATGGCCACGATATTATATCCAGCCGCCAGCCACAGGTTTTGCACCATTTTCCGGTACGTCGCACGAGAAAGAGTAAAAATCCGAGCAATATCGCGAGGATCAGACTGTACAAGCACAATATCTCCAGCTTCAACCGCCACATCAGTTCCGGCGCCAATAGCAACTCCGACATCTGCAGTCGCCAGCGCCGGAGCGTCGTTAACACCATCACCTACCATAGCCACCCTTTTACCTTGTTTTTGCAGTTCTTTAATCTTGGAAGCCTTATCTTCTGGCAGTACTTGAGCAAAGACTGTATCGATATCAAGCTGATCTGCCACCGATTGAGCGACTGCTGATGTATCTCCGGTCAACATTGCTATCTCTAGACCTTTATCATGCAAGTCTTCTATGGCAGCCCTGGCCTCCTCGCGAATTGCATCAGCCACTACAAACACAGCCACTACCTGACTTTTACGTAGCAAATAGATTGCCGACTGGCCACTTTCCGCCGCCTTATTAGTAACTACTTGTAGCTTGTCTGGCACAGATACCTGATCGGACTCTATTAATGCTGGGCCACCAATCTTATATTCAACTCCATCTACAGTTGCGACCACTCCTTTTCCAGATATGGATTTAAACTTCTCGGGCCTACTAATAGTAATCTGCCGCTCTTGGGCTGTCTTAACAATACCCTCAGCTATAGGGTGCTCTGACTCTGACTCTACGCTAGCTGCCATCTTCAGAGCCTCGTCTGCATCTACTGCATCTGTAGCAACAAGGTCAACTACCCTAAACTCTCCTAAGGTCAAGGTTCCGGTCTTGTCAAAAACTACCACATCGAGTTCACGCGCCTGCTCAAGACCTCTTCTGTCGCGCACCAACAGGCCATTGCGAGCGCCTAAAGTGGTTGAAATCGATACCACTAATGGAATCGCTAAGCCCAGTGCATGCGGGCAAGCAATCACGAGCACCGTCACTACCCGCACTATCGAAAAGTCTATAGGAGCTCCTGTTAGCTGCCAGCCAATGAAGGTAAGAGTTGCTGCCGTAAGTGCGACAACCGTCAATAGCCGAGCAGCTCGATCGGCCAGATGTTGCACTCGAGACTTAGAGGCTTGGGCTTCTGCTACAAGTCTCATAATTCCTGACAATTTAGTGTCATCACCCGTGCCGGTCACTTTTACGCGGAGCGACCCTTCGCCATTAATAGTCCCAGCTATCACCTCGTCACCTATTTGCTTGGCGACTGGGCGCGACTCGCCAGTAATCATTGCCTCGTTGATATAACTATCCCCACTGTCAATCAGCCCATCGGCCGGAATGCTCTCACCAGGTCGAATCAAAACTATATCAGCCAGCTTAAGCTCATCGACCGACACCCTCTCTTCCCCGCCACCAAATAGGCGAGTAGCAGTATCAGGCAACAGCTCGGCTAATTCCTGCAAGGCTCCTTGTGCTTGATCGATGGAGCGCATCTCTATCCAGTGTCCAAGCAACATAATTGTCACCAGAGTAGCCAGCTCCCACCATAGTGCCTCAGCTTCAATCGCCCCAATCTGTACAGCCCAAGAAAACACAAAAGCCACACTAATAGCTAGGGCAATAAGTGTCATCATTCCAGGCAAGCGGCCTTTTATTTCATGCCATGCACTCTTAACGAAAACCCATCCACCATAGACAAATACAACTGTACCGAGCAGTGGGCCAATCCATTCAGAGCCATCAAACACTGGCGCCTCATATCCAAGTAACTCCTGAACATGAACGGACCAATACACAACCGGCAGTGTCAAGATCAGCGACAACCAAAACCGGCTACGAAACATTTCCGGGCTGTGGCCTTCATGGTTGTCGTGACCATCTTGATGACTATGTGCGCTATCAGGCTGCGAGTTATGGCAGTGCATTACTGGTTCTTTCTATTGTTTTTTAAATATTTTCCTAGGTTATTGCTAAACTGTTGCATACATCCACTTCCGCAAAAATAATACTCCTCGCCCTCATACTGATAACTATCTGCCACTTCAGTTAAGGCCAGCCGCATACCGCAGACCAGGTCAACAACTAGCGGATACAGGGTTTCTTTGTCGGTGTCTAATACATCGCTATCAAGATAATTATGATCAAGCAAAAAAGCCCGCACCAAACGGCAAGCTTGGGCAATCCTCGGATCTTTGAGTTGGTAATATATCTCATGCCCATCTCGCCTAGTAGCGACTATGCCTGAACCTCGCAAAACGGCTAGATGCTGAGAGGTGTTAGTCTGAGATATGCCAAGCATATCGGCCATAGACTTTACCGGTAACTCCTCATGAGTTAAAAGCTGCACAATTTCAAGCCGTTTTTGGCTAGCCAACGTTTTAAAAACCGCTTCTTGCTGACGAAATGCTGATTGATACATGATTTAATTTTAGCCTTTATATTCAAATCTTCAAATACTTGCATATTTTTCTTACTAAAATCAATGATTAAGCCTTGAAAAGTTATAAATACTCAAACAATCCGTTGAACAAAACTACTTTACTAGCCTTTATATTTCTTCAGTTAGCCTATATACAGCAAAATCAAACCATCTAACTAGGTTATATCTACTAGCCCTGATGCTTGATAGCTCTTTTACGCGCACCATGATCTAATTCGCGCTTTCGCAGGCGAAGAGCAACCGGAGTCACCTCTAGAAGTTCATCGTTCTCGATAAAATCAAGGCTTTGCTCAAGGCTCAAATCTGTGTAAGGGGTCAGCTGGACTGCACCCTCTGAGCCCTTGCTGCGCATATTGGTTAGATGCTTAAGCTTACAGACATTCATCTCTATGTCTTCTTGGCGGCTGTTAAGTCCAACAATCTGACCAGCATAAACTTTCTCAGCCGGTCCGACAAAGCACTCTCCCCGCCCCTCGGCCATCTCTAGAGCATGAGGCGTAGTAGTGCCGGTCTCAAAAGCCACTATCACGCCATTCCTTAGCTGGTCGAGTGGCGGCGTCTGGTCTATGTAGCCTTTCATTAAGCTATTCATCACCACTGTGCCTTTGGTTTTGGTAGCTAGGATATTCTGCAACCCCAAAAGCGCCCTGGTGGGTATCTCATACACGAGCTTCGAGCCGCCTCTGCCATCAGCCGACTGTTCTTGTAGCTTGGCTCGACGCTGTCCAAGCTCCATCTGCACAACTCCCATGTGCTCATCTGGCACCTCGATAGTCAGCTCCTCCACCGGCTCTTCGATCTTGCCGTTATTATCCCTAGTAACAACCTGTGGTCGCCCCACTTCAAACTCATACCCTTCACGCCTCATCTCTTCAATCAGGACACTCAGGTGAAGCTCTCCTCGGCCTGAAACCAAAAATCCAGGACTGCTGTCCTCTACCTTGAGGCTTACATTGGTCTCAAGCTCTTTTTGCAAACGTTCACCAATCTGTCTAGAAGTGGTAAATTCACCTTCCTGACCCTTGAATGGGCTGGTATTAGGCCCTAGATATATCTTCAAGGTAGGCGCCTCTACAGCCAGTACCGGTAGAGCTTCGGGCTCAGTAGAATCGGCAATAGTTTCGCCGATCTTGGCCGCACCGACTCCAGTCAACTGAACAATGTCGCCAGCGATTGCATGTTGAATCTCTGACTTAGCCACTCCATGACTCATAAACATATGATCGATTTTAGCCGAGACTTGGCCGCCGTCTTTCTCACACAGCACAACCTCATCTCCAGTTGACACCTCGCCTCGACGTATACGGCCGATAGCATACTTGCCTTTGTAGTTGTCCCAAGCTAAGGCAGTTACAAGCATTTGAAAAGGCTGATCAGTTGCCACATCTGGAGCTGGCACGTCTTCGATAATAGTTCTTAATAATGGCTTTAGATCGGCCGGCTGCTCGATATTATCTGGTGGAGTGTCCCAGGCTTTACCGGTACTGCCCACCGCATAATAAACTGCATACTGTAGCTGATCTTCGTGTTGGGCCAGCTCTAAAAACAGATCGGCTAGTTCGTTTTCAACCTCTTTTATTCTAGAGCCTGGCTTATCAATTTTATTAATTACTACAATCGGTTGTAGATTGTTGGCTAAAGCTTGCGATAGCACAAACTTGGTCTGAGGCATCGGCCCTTCTTGGGCGTCAACTACCAGTAGACATCCATCAGCCATATTCAATGTACGCTCTACCTCCCCAGAGAAGTCGGCATGGCCCGGAGTGTCGACAATGTTAATTCTATATCCATCGTGCTTTATGGCTGTAACCTTAGCGGTAATCGTAATACCTCGCTCTTTCTCCTGATCGCCACTATCCATTATCAGCTCCTGATCCATTTCGGCTTCATGCTCTGCAAAAGTCTGCGACTGCTTCAGCAGTCCGTCAACTAAAGTAGTCTTGCCATGATCGACATGGGCAATGATGGCAATATTGCGAATTTGAGCTGGATTCTGTGTGTTTACACTCATAAAAATACGCCTGCTTTAGCGAAGCAGACGCTCCTATTAATAACTTTATTGGCTTACAGTATAACAGATAAAGCCAAGATCCCCAGACTGGACATATCCACAGCATGATACTATGGCTATACAATGAGCAAAACTCCCAACGACAAACCCTCACAACCCTGGCCAAAAATACTACGCCTGAAGCCGAAAACGCTGCTAATGATAATAGGGCTTTGGCTTTTAGTTGCTTGGAGCCTGTTTTTGGTTATAGATATTGCCGGCTGGATCGATCCTGGGTTAAGTCGACCGGTCTGGATGATACTTTTCAACGACCGACCGGTGGAGTGGACCCAGTGGCTACTGCTAGCCGTGAGTGCAGGTAGCACCGGCTATTTAGCCGGAAGACTTGATAGCATGGGCCAGACCATGCAGGCTAGATTTTTCTTGCTGATAGCCATTGCTTTCGGGCTGATGCTGGTAGAGGATGCCGGCGACATTCGCCACACTCTGAACAGAGAGATAGGCCGCCTCACAGGAGATGAGATATTTGGAATAAAGCGCGACTTTGTAGTTGAGGCGCCCTACTTCCTGGCCCTAGCCGCCCTGCCGCTATATGCCATCATCCGTTACGGCAAGTACGTGTGGCAAGCTAGCAATGTTCGACTTTATCTATTTACAGGCTTTGTCTTTTACGCCCTAGCAGCCGGCGGATCAGCTATTAGCAACCTTTTCCACTCTTATGTAATAGTCGGCGGCTTTATAGACTTGGTGCTGCTGGGCAACAATCTAGAACCCTTACCCGGAAGAAGCCAGGGCTTTACCTATTTTCTATTTACCGACTCAGTCATAGAAGAGAGTGTTGAGCTAATAGGCTTAACCCTCATTCTAGCTGCCATTTTAGCTTTCGCTGGAAATTTACGAAAAAACAACAGTCAGCAGCGCCAACTGTCAATTTAAAAAATATGCAATATACTTTACCATAAGGGTAATTACACCTTATAGACTATGATAAAAAACAAAACTAGCCACAACACACCCACACTTAGTATCAACAAGCTCGCAAGAGCTGACTATCAAA
This sequence comes from uncultured Candidatus Saccharibacteria bacterium, assembly GCA_964415975.1. Lineage (GTDB taxonomy): Bacteria > Patescibacteriota > Saccharimonadia > QS-5-54-17 > QS-5-54-17 > CAYQCN01. Next base: position 39,032 of record CAYQCN010000004.1, read on the forward strand.
AATATTTTCTAACCGCTGCAGCACTGTTAGCTAGCGTGTTAATTATAGCCAGCGCAGCTCATGCCAGCGCAGCCATCTCTAGAACTTACTACACTGATGAAGAGCCCCCGATCGGTTCTATAGTCAGCCTTAAAGACAACACATCTGACAATGTTGAGCTATCTACCCCAAGCAATGCCGACAATATGCTGGGCGTAGTTGCCAACGAAAACCACTCCATGATTAGCTTGTCCGGCATGCAAGAAGGTGAAGTGCCGGTAGCTAAAAACGGCACTTTCGATGTACTAGTTTCTGACATCAATGGCGACGTCAACCGAGGTGATCACATTGCCGCCTCGCCAATTGCCGGTATAGGCATGCAAGCTACCAGCAACACGAGAGTGGTTGGCATCGCACAAAGAGATCTCACAATAGATAACGGCCGGATGGACACCTACACCGACAGTGACGGCGAGGAGCATGAGGTCTTGCTTGGAGAGGTGCCGGTTTTGATCAATGTCGCCCATTATTTCGTAGAGCCTGAAAGGACTATTATACCGGCCGCCATCCAAGAGATTAGCAACGCCATCGCCGGGCGTCAGGTAGAACCACTGCCCATTATTATCAGCACTATCATCTTTATAGTGACATTAATAGCCGTAGCCAGTATCATTTTCTCAATGATACGCAACAGCATCATATCTGTAGGACGCAACCCAATGTCACAATCAGCTGTATACCGCAATGTGATGCAGTTGACAGCCCTGGTGCTTGGCATACTGTCAGTAGCAACAGTGTCAATATATCTAATACTAACGGGGTTCTAGCGCCATGAACGGTCTGCAAATCTTTCTGCTTATAAATATGGTCATGCTCGGCATAGCGGCTACCGTCGCAATACAGCACGCCTATGCTCACTACATGCACAAAAAACACCCCGAAAAAGATCACGACTCATTAAAAGACTCGCCCCTGTCTAAAGAATTCAAAGATCAGCTAATCAAAAGAGCCGAACAAAACTTCCAAGATCGACTAGAAGCTAGCGGCGACAGTCTGCAGCACGACCTTAAAGCAACTTCCGACCGAATAAATATTCATCTTGAACAGCTAGGCAACGACATTATTCACAGAGAATCCGAACGACACAAAGCCGAACTTGAAAGACTCTATGCACACGCCGAACAAGAAATTAAAAATATAGCCAATAGTCTTTCTGAAAACACCGATCAGCACAAGCAAAAACTCGAAACTTTCTCCCAGCAGACCGACATCGCCATCAAAGACGCAAACCAAAACATCGAAAACTACAAACTGCAATTAGGCAGCAAACTGGAAGAGCTATACCAGCAAGCCGAAACTTCGATAGCAACCATCAATCAAGACGTAGAAAGCCACGCCCAACAAGTCAAGCAGCAGATATCAAAACAGGCCGAAGACGAAAAACAACAGCTCATAGACCAGTTCGAGACAAAACTGGCCGACGCTGCATTAGCTTTCCTGACAGAAACCCTTGGGCACAATGTCGACCTAGGAGCACAAAGCGAATACCTAACCAAAACACTTGAAAGCCACAAAGATGAATTGATTAAAGGTATAAAAGATGAAGCTTAAACTTCCAGCCAATGTCGCCTCTTATCAAGACCTAAGCCAGCTATTGCTAGAGCTACAGCATTACAGGCAGTGGCAGACTCAAGCTCAGGTAAAACAACAAGTCGAAGCTAGTAGCGGCCTAGCCCCAGAACTTTCGGATAATGCAGCAACTATTATAGATGAGTGGCACAACGGCAAGCAGCCAAGTGTTAAAACACTTGATCAGTTAATAGATAGCGTCCAAGAATTAAAAGATAGTTCTCCTACTATTTCCATTACGCTGGCCGCACCTTCCGGACCAAAACTTAAAGCCCAACTAGCTAGCTGGTGTCGCGACAACCTAGACCCAAACGCCCTAATCGACTTCAGTTTTGATAGCACTATTTTGGGAGGAATGGTCGTTAGGTGGAATAGTCATATATATGACTGGTCTTTTAGGACTAAAATCCTAAGCAACAAGAAGAGGTTCACGGAAGTATTGCGGCATGTTTGACAATACCACTTTCCAGCAGCTAGTTACCTCAGGCAACCTCACAGGAGAGGTGGTCGCCTACAATGGGTTTATCGTTGAGGTTAAAGGCCTCGAAGGAGTACGACTTGGCTCACAGGTCTTATTTTCCGATGGTCAACGAGGACTAGTTCGAGAGGCCTACGGGGATGAGGTTGTGCTGTTCAATGTCGACTCAGAAAGAATAGACATCGGCACTCTAGCTGTAGTAGAGCAAGACACCATGAGCGTGCCTGTAGGCAAGGGGTTGATAGGTCGCATAGTATCGCCTACCGGACAGCCCCTGGATGGTAAAGGCGCCCTTAAAACAACCGCCACATCAGGTATGTTCAACCAAGCACCAGGGTTCACCGACCGCAGTATGCTTAACGAGCAGCTGCCCAGTGGAGTGACTGCTGTAGACATGTTCTTTCCGATTGTACTTGGCCAACGTATCGCCGTTTTAGGCGACAGTAAGTCGGGTAAAAGCACCTTACTTAGTCAATTAAGTGCCAACCAAGATGGTACGGACAGGATTGTTGTCTATGTCATGATCGGCAAGCGCAAAGTCGACATCGAACAACTTCAGTCCCAGCTAGAAGAGTCGGGAGCTATGGACCACACTATAGTCGTTGAAGCCAATATCTTCGACTCTCTTACCCAGTCCTACCTAGCCCCATACTCAGCCTGCGCTATGGCGGAACATCTTTGGCATCAAGGTCATGATGTAGTAGTCATCTACGATGACTTTAGCAGTCACGCCGAAGCCTATAGGCAGCTATCCCTTTTACAAGAAGTAGACCCTGGACGCGACTCGTTCCCGGGCGATATGTTCTACGCCCACTCTAGCCTGCTAGAGCGGGCCGGGAAGCTCGAGAAAAACGGTAAAACCCTCACCGCCTTGCCGATTGTCACCACACCCAATGATGAGATAACCTCTTACCTTCCTACCAACATTATGTCGATTACTGATGGACAGATAGTCCTTGATCTCGGCGTCTTCCGCCAAGGCATCCGACCAGCCGTCAACGCCGGATTATCGGTCAGCCGTGTCGGTGGCCAAGCCCAAACCGTACGCCAAAAACGGCTCTCGGGCGACCTCTTCAAGCGCCTAGCCAAATACCACCAAGCTGAGGAATTTACTCACTTCGGTTCCGGACTTTCACCGGAAGCGCAGGCCGATTATGCCATTGGTAAGCAAATCTATGAGGCTCTAGCCCAGTTGCCTGAACAGCTCTACAACATTGATGAGCAACAGCTACTATTAGAAACCATCATCCTCAGCCAAGGCAGTATCAAACTAGACATTCCA